>DASQUN010000464.1:0-6484 GCA_035641275.1 Candidatus Udaeobacter sp.
TCAACGGATTCAGAATGCGCGCCTTTTGGCGTTGAAAGAAAAAGTGCAACTCATCGGCGATCCAGAGTTAGAGCGATCGGGAAAGCGTTTTCAGGGAATCGTCGAGGTCACATTGAAAGACGGAAGGATTCTCCGTGAGCACGTGATCAACTGCCGTGGCCGGCCGGAAAATCCTATGAGTCCGGAAGAGGTTGAGAAAAAGGCTGCTTGGTTAATGGAGCCGGTCCTGGGTAGGGAAAATGTCGCTCGGCTCATCGAGTCGATCCGGCGGCTCGAATCTGTACCGAGCATTCGTCAGATGACCAGTTTATTGATTCTCGGGTGAGACATCCGCTCAATAGCAAAGGAGAGAGAAAGCCCAAACACTGGTCTCGGCAAGATGTGAACGGTAAGCCCTTCCGGGTCGTCAGTTTGTGTTGAAAAACCGTTCATCGTTCGACAGCCGCACCACGAATCGAATTAGCTCCTTTGAAAACTTAACTGCTTTGCCGTTGGGCGAGACCATTGCTTCGCTGTGAAGTCAGGTTAGCTGATGCTCGATGGCTGCAGCCATTTGGATACCGTGCGGATGGCCGGCAAGATCAGGGATGCGAAGCCGACTACGACGAGGGTCGCCGCAATCGGGCGCGAAAAAAAAATCGCGGCGGAGCCGTGCGACATCTGCAGCGATTGCTGAAGCGCGGTCTCCATAAGCGGTGTCAGGACCAGGGCCAACACCACCGGAGCCGCGGGGAATTCCCATTTTCGCATCGCGTAGCCGATGACGCCGAACGTCAGCATCACTCCGACTTCCGTTAGCTTGTTATCGACGGCATACACCCCCGTTACCGAGAATGCCAGGATCAGCGGCATCAGCACCCTCTGCGGTAAACGCAAAAGGCGAACCCAAATTCCGATCAACGGAAGGTTGAGTATGAGGAGCATCACATTGCCAACATACATGCTCGCGATCACACCCCAGACGAATTGAGGGTGCTGCTCGAAGAGCAGCGGGCCAGGGCGCAGGCCGTGGATCATCAGCGCACCGAGCATGACCGCCGTGGTTCCAGAGCCGGGAATGCCGAGAGCCAGCAAGGGAACGAGCGCCCCTGCCGTTGCGGCGTTGTTCGCCCCTTCCGGCGCCGCGACCCCCTCGATGGCCCCGTGACCAAACCGCTCCGGTCGCGGCGATACGCGTCGCTCCACAGTATAGGCAAGCATGGAGGCTATGGTGGCGCCCGCACCGGGCATCACTCCGACAAAGAAACCGATGAGTGCGCCGCGCCAAAGCGCGCCGCGCGAAGCCAGCCAATCGGCCGCCGTCGGCAGCAAATTGGAAATTTTTCCTCGATAAAGCGTGATTGGCTCGGTGCGTTCCAGGGATTCCAAGACCTCAGCCACCGCAAACAGTCCGACGGAAACGCTCACGAAAGAGAGGCCGTCGGCAAGGTGGAGCGCGCCGAAAGTAAACCGCTCCTCGGACGACATCGGATCAAGACCGACCATCCCGAGGAGCATACCGAAGGCGGCGGCGGCGATACCCTTGATGGGCGAGGCGCCAATCAGACCGGTGACGAGTGTAAGAGCGAAAAATGTAAGAGCGAAAATCTCGGGCGGGCCGAAGCGGATCGCCAGAGCGGCGACCTCAGGCGCCAGCAGCATAAGGCCGATGATACCAAGGGTTCCGGCAATGAAGGAAGCGAAGGCCGCCATCCCGAGCGCCGCGCCCGCGCGTCCCTGTCGTGCCATGGCGTAGCCGTCAAGACAGGTCACAACCGAGGCAGACTCTCCTGGCAAGTTGACCAGAATCGACGTGGTCGATCCGCCATACATTGCGCCGTAATAGATTCCGGCCATGAGAATCATGGCCGTGGTCGGGCTCATGCCGAATGAGAACGGGATCAGCATGGCAACCCCCGCCACGGGACCAATACCCGGCAATACGCCGATTAGCGTCCCGGCAACGACGCCGATGAAACAATAGGCAAGGTTTACCGGCTGAAGCGCGATCGCAAAACCCGACAGGAGTCCTGAGACAACGTCCATGGTAGACTACCTCTACCAGCCTAGGAAACCTCCCGGCAACGGAAGGCGGAGCCAAACCCGGAAGATCAGAAAAAGCACCACGCCGCCTGTGAACGCGACCTGCAGCGCGCGAACATAAGAAACCTTGTAGAGGAACAGATGACACCCAAAGAGAAAGCCTAGAGTGCTCAGGAGGTAACCCAAAGGCTCGAGTGCTAGCGCATACAAGAGCAAGATTAAAAATCCGGCTGCCGCGCGCCTAAGCCCGGCCCCGGGTACTGCTTGGGCTTCGCTCCTTTCGCCGGGTCGAATCATGAGCCACACACCGCAGAGCAAAAGAAGAACTCCCGTCCAAAACGGCAGGAATGCCGGTCCCAAGCCGAACCCGGCCTGCTGAGGAAGCTGGCGGGCAAGGATACAGAAAGCTAAACCGACGAGTCCTGTGGCGGCTCCGGCGAACCGCTCGGTCACTCTGACCGACATGGCGCGACTACTTAATGAGATTCATTCCTCGCAGGATCTGACTGGTTTTTTCCGCGTCGGTGTCAAGATAACGGCGAAATTCTTCTGGGGAAAGATAAAACGGCGTAAGATTGTTCTCCGTCAGATACTTTTCTTTCCAGCTTTTTGAATCGGATAAACGTTTGAAGGCAGAGACGAAAACGGCCTCGGCTTCCTTGGAAATACCCTTCGGTGCCGCCACACCGCGCCATTGGTTAACCACCACATCAATTCCCAACTCGCGAAGCGTCGGCACGTCCGGAAGAGTCTTGAGGCGTTTATCGCTTGCGGCGGCGAGAACACGGGCTTTTTTTGCTTGGATTTGTGTCAAGGCTTCGCCGGGATTTGCTGAAGCCAGATCGATGTGATTGCCGAGCAGGTTGGTCATCACCTCACCGCCGCTTTTGAAAGCGATGAAATTGAGCTGGATGCCCGTGGCCTTCTCAACCAGATGGGTGATGATCGAGTCGATGCTTGGCGCGCTCGAGCCGCCGATCTTCACTTCCTTGGGTGAGCGGCGCGCCGCCTCAACGAGGTCCGCGAACTTCCGGTGCGGGGATGAGGCGGGGACGACCAGCACGAACTCGTCGAGCGCCAGCGCGCCGATGAGCGTGTAGTCGCGGTAGCTAAGTTTCATTTTTCCCAGTAAAGGTTGGATAACAAAGGAACTCGTAGCGGTAGTCAGAACGTGAGGATCGCCGGTTTTCTGACCCACGTGCATATAGCCGAGCACCCCGGAAGCGCCCGGGCGGTTCACCACCACGAGCGGTTGCGGCAGAATCTTTTCCTGTTCCATGATGGCCGCGATGGTGCGTGCCATAATGTCGCTTCCGCCGCCGGCGGCAAAGGGGACCGTAAACTCAACCGGCTTCTCGGGAAACACCGCCTCGACGCGCCCGCCGCCGATAAGGGCAATCACTACGAGTACGCCTAAACTCACGACAATTTGTCTTAGCGCTTTCATGATTTCGCCTCCTCGTTTGCAATCGAGCTTGGTTACTTCTCTTCGGTGTCTTTTAGCGCGTCTTCATTCGGTTCGAGTCCGAGACCCGGATCTTCCGTGAGTGTCACCGTTCCTCGCAGGGGCTTAGGCGGATCCTTGAACACCGCCTCGCCCGTCATCCACATGGGCACATGAAACTCGACGCGCCATCCGTTCGCGACAGCGGCGATGAGGTGCATGTTGTGGTGCGGCCAACCGCCCCCATTGGCAATCGGAATATTGTGCGCCTGAGCCATCGCCGCGACCTTTATACCTTCCGTATAGCCGCCTACGTAAACAACATTCGGCTGGAGGATGTCTACCGCTTCGTGAGCTAATAGCTCCCGGTGGCGCCATTTGTGGCCCTCGTTCTGGCCGGCGGAGATGGCGATCTTCGTCTGCCGTCTGAGATTGGCGAGGAGTCTTGCATCATTGCCATAGAGCGGTTCCTCAAACCACTTGATCCCGTACGGCTCGATGCGCCTGGCCAACTCGAGGGCATGGGGGAATGAAAACAGATAATTAGCATCAACCATCAGCTCTACCCTATCCCCAACGGCCTCCCTAACAACGCGCACCCGAGCCGCGTCTTCGGCCGGATCCTGGGCGCCATTGATGGCTACGACCATCTTGAGCTTGTCGTGGCCTTGGGCCGTGAACTGCCTGGCGACCTCCGCCAGTTGCTCGCGGCTATACTCCAACAACCCGAAGGTGATGTACGCCGGAACCGTCGCGCTGTAGCCACCGAGCAGCCGCCAAACCGGCTGCGCGAGCTGTTTCCCTTTTAAATCCCACAGAGCGATGTCGACCGCGCTAACCGCTGACGACCAGGCGCCAGTTTGCGCACGTGGATTCAGCCGATAAAACAACTCGTGCCAGTGCCGTTCCGTGACGAGCGGATCTTTCCCCAAAAGGAGGGGCGCCATTTCCCGGTTGATGAACTCTCTTACAGCGAACCGCTGGATCGGTCCGGTCAAGCCATACCCGGCGATGCCGCCGTCCGTTTCCACGCGCACAAAAACGATCTCGCGCATAATCGGCTCGTGGAGCAAAGGCACGGGTGCGGGAACCCGGTGACTGGTCGCTCTTATATGAGTAATTTTCATACGGAGTTCTCCAACAAAAAGTTTTGCGACAGGGTCTGCCGCAAGTTGCCATCGCCAATTTGACTAACCCCGTCGCGGGATCTTGGCCAGGAATTATCAAGGCTCTGGGAGCTCGACCGCTACTTGCGCGTAAAATAGAGCAAACGGAAGAGAGGAGTCAAGGAGGGAAAACGCGCGGGACGTGGAGCTTGAGCTGTGAGGGAAATAGCTGGGGAATAATTTGTGCTGAACAAGAAAAAGGTAGCTAAAGGACCTTATAGTTGAGCAACGCTATTCATAAATGACCGCGAAGTCGGCAGGAGGAGTCGTCCCCGACGCGCACTAGGCTTATAGGCCCAACCGTTTCACAATACGCTCCGCATCCATGATGCCACCCATGATAAAGACAATCACCGCGAAGGGGAGCGTCAGCAGCGCCCACAGGATCCATAAGAGCGCGTCGTCTGCGTTAATGAGAGCCATGCTGTCGAGGAACGCAAAGACGAGCGCGGGCCCGATAGAGAGAGCCAGGACAGCGATGCCGAATATCAGGCCGTAAGGCCTGTACCGGGTATCGGAACTCCAGGTACGGCTGGTTGCCTCCTGGGAATACGCGCAACGTTTTTGAATCTCTTCCTCAACACGCCTTTCTCCCTGGGGATAACGTTCGGAGTAAAACCCGTGGCGCGCCTCGAGTAACTGCCGAAGCGTGTATCTGGAGTAGTCGGGCTCGCGAGTCATTGGGGTTCTTTGGTTGACTGTTACGAGTAAGGGAACTGCCGTTAGCCAGTTGAGCAAAGAATATTCCAAGGCAAATTTCCACGTAATCTGGAATTCAGAGAGGCAACCGAGCAGTCTTTAGAGCGAAGTCACCAGCCAGGGGAAAGAAGGATCCTGTTATGGAGCGACGAAAGTGAGCAAAAAGGTACATTTTGGCTCGGAACGCCATCGCGATAAGTCAACGATTATGGACCTGAACGCCACCTTCACGTTCGTGTGCCCGCGCTCTCCATGACTCGGCCTCGGTCGCTTCGTGCACCTTACTTACGAACTCCTTCGTAAATATCACCTCTGAATCTTTGTTCTCACCCGTCAACTCAAGTCAAAGCCGTAGAGTTTAGCGGTGTTCTGACAGAGAATTTTTTTCTTATCCTCCTCGCCAACGCCCTGGAAATCCTGCGCGATCTTTTCTCGCGAATGTGGCCAGAAGGTCGCGCTATGGGGAAAGTCGGACGACCACAACATGCTCTCCACGCCAATGTCATGGCGATGAGACACGCCAAACAGATCATCGATGAAAGTCGCGTACAGCTGCCGACGGAAATATTCGCTGGGCTTCAGCGTCAGCTTGGTCGGAAATGGGCTCCCATGTAACCGCAATCCACGAGCCTTGGAGTGTTCATCCATACGGCGCAGAAAGTAGGGGACCCAGCCGCAGTTCAATTCTGCCGAGACGATCTTGAGACCGGGAAATCTCTCTAGCACGCCGGCCAGGATCAGCGTGGCAAAGGTTCTTTCGACCTCGTGCGAATTTGTGGCAAGGGCAACGGTTCTTTTTTTCGCGTTGGAGTCCCAATGGATCCATTGAAAGCCGGCGAATTCGTGGAGGCTAAGAGGCATCGCCAGTTCCTGGGCAGCCGCCCAAAACCGGTCATAGACCTCTGAATGAAAAGGCAGATCTTCCGGCGGCGAGGCCCATACGATCGCTCCCGCCAATCCCTGTTTAGCGCACTCCTGCAAATCGTTAGCAGCTTGCGTCGGCTCATAGAGGGAGATCAGGCCCAGGCCCTTCAGACGCTTGGGCGAATAGCTGCAGAACTCGGCGAGCCATTCGTTGTACACTTGAAAACAGGCCCTTTGGAATCCGGCATCCCTGATCCAGAACATGCGGAAACCTAGCGTGGTATAGAGA
>DASQUN010000465.1:0-12108 GCA_035641275.1 Candidatus Udaeobacter sp.
TAGAGCGCGCCGGCCGTCCCTCCGACTCCCGCTCCGATAGCCGCGCTTCTGCCGACATTCGAGTGCGTGGCCGCGCCGATACCCGCGCCCGCCGCGCCACCCACCGCGGCGCCCGTCAGGGTTCCACAGCCGCCGACTGCTAGCGCCCACAGCGACACGCCGAAAATCGATGCGCGTATACGTTCGTTAAAATCGGCAATCATTGGCCACCTCCTTGAAAGAGGTATGTCGCAAATCTTGTTCCAGTGATAAGATGTGCGAGATTCACGATCGGCCAAATTTGACCAGCGAAAATAGCGAGAATAAAGGCGCGGCAGTCGAAAATAAGAGGGATTCGGGAGTGCATACGGGGCACTGTTTGAAGCGGTGTCCGGAAAACCCCTACGTGCTTACACGCGTTCAAGCAGAAGTGATTTGGCGTCAATGAGAGCCTTCGTTGATGAATAATCTCTGAAGCCAATTTTTCCTCACCGACGCAATCCAAGCTCCGTCTGCACTTCATTCAAAATACCGAAATCGGCTACATCGCCGATTGGGATCTCACGACTGATTTTGGCGTCTCTCTTTGCCTGGTCGATGAGCAATTTGAGACCGTCGGCGGGAATTCCTCCATCAATGCTGATGACCTTAACCGTAGAATCATAGGACGCATAGGCGTGTTCCGGTTTGACCTTTCCCCAGGCAATCAGGATTTTGACGGCTTCCTCTCTATTGTCTCGAATAAACCGGCTTGCCTTGACCAGCGATCTGACCGCCTTCTTTACCAGCTGTCGGTTTTGTTGAATCGTTTTTAGATTAACTCCGACCCCAGACAGTGGGTAATTGAGATACTCGTAGGCTCTCGCCAGAACGTTGTAGCCCATTTTTTTTCCCTCGAAGTCCCACGGCGGAGACGTGACGACCACGTCAGCCAATTTCTGTTGTAATGCCGCGAAGCGCGCCGAGTCGGATCCCAAGGCGAGGAACTGGATTTGCTTTTCCGGATCAAGGCCGTGATGCGCGATAATCGTTCTAGCCAGCACGTGCGTGGCATCCCCAAAGGCGCCGAGCCCGACTTTTTTTCCGCCGAGCTCTTTGACCGAGTTAATCTCTTCGCGCGCCAGCAAAACGTGCGGCGAGCTGGTCATTAAGCCGGCGGCGAGCCGCACAGGAAGCCCTCGAATGGCGGCTCGAATGACCGAGCCGGTTAACAATGTGAAGTCTATGTCGCCGTTAGAGAGAGCTGCGATCGAAGGTGCGGCTCCCATGACGACGATATCTGCGTCCAACCCCTCATCCTTGAAAAAGCCTTTATGTTGGGCGACTCCGGCGGAAAGAAAGATCATATTGTAGCTGCCCGAGACAGAGATTCTGATCTTCTCGGTCGCTTGGGCCTTGAAGGGCGGGAACAAAATGACGAGAAGAAAAACCAGAAGACAAACAGCCTTAATCGGCCTGCCTGCAGGTATGAGATTCGCGATTATCATCGGCATGAGCATGCTATAATTGTTTGCCCGTCAGAGTGTCAATAAGGGGACGAGAAAAGGGGACGCAAAGGTTCGCGTCGCCTTTTATTCCCGCAGTTATTTCAACCTGAAGAGCCTCTTCGCATTAAGCGAGAGGATGCTCAGCATGTCCTCGTCGCTGATCTTTGCCGTCTTGACCTCCTCCAGCGACGCGCAGCGCTCATAGCTTGCCGGATAGGAATAAAAGAGACTACCGAAGATCAACCGGCGGGACCCCACGGTTTCGACGAACTGCCGGATGTAGGCTGAGCTGCGAATGTGTGCAGTGTCAAAGAGGATATTCGGAGTCCGCTTCGCAATGTCCAGGACGAGCTGGCTATTCACATTCGTCGTTAAGGCATCCATGGCGACAAAGGTGAGTTCCGGAAATTCGAGGGCCAGCCGCTCCAATCGCCATACCGCCTCCATGTTCGACTCTGCGTTGGTGTGAATTAAAGGCACGAGCCCCAACTCGCTCACCTTTTTTAGCAGTGGCCGCATGAGCTGATGATCGATGGCCACACCCTGGAAGCGGTTGTGCCAGACCACTCCCTCTAGGTGCAACTCATGTTTGATTCGTTCCAGCTCATCCAGCGAGCGGGCGCCGTGGAGCGGCTCGACCGTCCCGCAAGCCACCGGGAAGCGCTTGGGATCTCGGTTCCGATATGCGCTCACCGTATCGTTGGAACGCATCGTGTCCTTGATTCCGTCCGCTTGTATATAGCCAGTCGCTGCTAGGATCGCCGCCATCGTCACACCGTTCGCCTGCATGATCCGGACACGGTTGCTGTAGTCCCGGTCCTGCCAGCCCTCTTCGTCCTGCAGGCTTCCCCCAGTCAGGGAACCGAGATGATGATGGATATCGAAGACCTCCATGAGCGCCTCCTCAAAAATGATAGAAATTTTTTTAGGTGAGTTAAGCAAGATAAGCAAACTCGCCACCGATTCCCGCTTCCTGCTTCCAAGGGTGCCACTTCCGTCAGAACGTTCGATACCGAAATTTCTCGCCCCGCTATCTGCTAAATTCTGGTCGTAGACCACGGATTCCTTGGCGGATCGAACCGGAACTTCCTTATGGACCGGCTCTTGGATTTCCAGAATCTCGAAAGGCATCTGGAGGACTTTTTCTTCGACGGCCGGTAGTAGTTTTCCCCCTCCAGATCAAAAATCTCGCCATGGGAGAGCTCGGTGTCTCCTTCGTGCGGCGCCTGACAAAAATGCCGGCCGGGTTACTTTGTTACCCGCGTCCGGGACGGCTGGAAGCCTTCCTCCATGAGGAGCGTCTCGATGTCGTTGAGCACGGTTTGCGGGTGGAGGAAGAGCGAGCTGTAGATCTCGCGGACATCGCCGCTTCGGTCGATCAAGAATACCTTGAGCACGTGCGACAGCTCGCGCCGCGCGCGGCCGCTTGTGCGGTCGAAGGTCACCCGGACATCCTGGCCGAACCCTTCGATCAGGGGCATGAGCTCCCGCGCCGAGCGGGTGGTGAGAAAGTACCAGCGCAGCCCGCCACTCGTATCAATCGCCCGACTGCCCGCGTAATGGCGCATCACAGCGGCCGTGTCGCGCGCCGGATCGAAAGACAGCGTCACGAACTGCACCTTCCCATGCAGCGCGGGCATCGCGGCAATCGCTCCCTTGAGCAGATCGAACACCCGGTAGGCGCGCGGGCAACCATCAGGATCAACGCAGGTGGTGTAGATGAAACCGAGCAACGTCACCTGGCCGCGTGTGTAGCGCGAAAGCGGCTGGCTGTGGCCGTCGATGCCCAGCACCCGGCCGTCCGGCGCCGGCATGATCCGCTGCAGGGTATAACTCCCCGGTGGAGGAGGAACGAAATCGAGTCCGGAAAGCGGTTCGGGCTGATGGGCGAGCAGTGCAGGCGTGCCGAGCAGCCCGGCGAGCAGCGCGAGCGCCCGCGCTGCGCCGCGTCCGCTTGCCAGCTCTCTCATCCCCCCGCCGCCGCGCGTAGCGCCTTCGATCCGAGCTTCATGTGGTGGGCGCGGCCGAGCCTTTCCTTGGTGAAATCGACTTCGAACTTCTGTGTGAGTTCCTTGCCGTCCCAGGCGAAGCCGCGCAGGAACTGCTCGTTGTCCGTTCCGCCCTTGTCCCAGTTGGCGAGCAGCGAGGAGGTGATGTACAAACGCTTGCCGTCCCAGCTCTGCGAGATCATATTGATCTGCTTGCCGGTGACCTTTTCGTAGGTCTGTTTCGGCGCTTCGGGATTAGACAAATCGAAGTAGCGCGTCAGACCGTCCATGAAGGTGTTGACCCACAGGCCCTTGCCGTCACGCGTGATGCTGATGTCTACGGGAAGCGGGATCTTGGAAGGATCGCCGATCGTCCCCACCTCTTTTGCGCCCCATTCGCCTTTGCCATCCTGCCTAACGAGCCAGAGCTTGGAGGTGAGGGCCGTGGCGGTAATCGCCCAGCTGTCTTTGGGATTGAGCGACCAGCGGATCTCCAGCGGCGCGCCCGGTACGCTGAAGACCTTGTTGGCCTTCATCGCCTTCAAGTCCCAGAGCACCATCGTGTTGCCGAATTTCTTCATCGCCTCGCCGTCCTTGATAAGCTCGCCGAGTGGCCGCATGTAGTTGGCATAGCCGGTGAAGCTCGAGGTAAGCAACACGTTTTTCTTCGGGTTCACCGCCAGGTCATACCCGTAACCGTCGCCACCGCCTTCCGTCGGCATGGCGTACGAGGCGATGAACTGCCCCTTGTTGTTATACAGCGCCATGCCGGTCTGCCCGCCCTTGTCCTTCGTATTCGACAAGGCCTGCACGAGCATCCGGCCAGGAAGCGCGTAATAGGTGTGGGGCCCGAGATAACCGGACTTATCGCCCAGATCGGCGATGGTCCGCGCCAGCTTCGGTTTCGCGGGATCAGTCGCAATGTCGAACACCCAGATCCGGTTGTCGGACAGCCCGCCTGCCCAGATATAGCGCCGGTCGTCGGTGAAGCCCATGTGGTGCGCCTCGGCCCGCGCACCTGTGGAAACGGTATGGATCACTTTGCCGTAGCTCTTCGACTTCGGATTCGCGTCGACCGTGACGAGCTTATCGAAGCCGTCTCCCAGCCCTTCCACGCCGAGCGTCCAGACATAGACGTAATCTTCCTGTCCCTTGATCAACTTCGAGATGTATGGCGAGTTGCAGGTCTCGTCGCCGAACGCCGCGTCTACAAATACCCACCACGCAACGGTGAAGAGAGCGATCCTGCGCAGGGCAAAGTGGCCCATGACTGCCTCCTTTCGAGTCAACGATTCCAGTCGTAATTCAAATCGCGAAAGTCGATGGCGTAGCTCCCGCCCTGCTTTGCCCCGCGGACAAAGGAGGCGGCTTCTTTGAGCTTTGGACAATAGATCTCGAAGAGATTGCCCGAGGGGTCGCGAAAGTACAGGAGGCCCTTGATGCCGTCGCGCGTCCACGGCTCGGAGGTCGTGAGCCCGTGCTGATGCAGCCATGCGACCATCGGCAGAAAATCTTCCGGTTCGATGAAAAAAGCGTAATGGGGATACTCGGCGTCGCGGCCGGTCGGCCGGCCGAAGCGATCCGTCAGCCCGATGATGATGCCGGCCACCCGCACCTCGGCAAATCCCTCGATGTCGTGCACGAGCTCGCCGCCGATAACTTTGGTGAAGAAACGCTTCGCCTGTTCGAGATCGCGGCACGGAATGCTGGCGTGAGCGAAAGCAGTGAAACGCGGTCTCGGTATTTCGTGGTTGGCGCTGGGCGCGGCGCCCCTTCGGCTCCACTGGTAACAGAGGCTGGCAAAATCGATCGCTGGACCTCCCCGTCGGGGACCCAACGGCAGAGACATGATTCCCTCATAGCCGGTATCGCAGTAAAGCTCAAAGAGATTACCCGACGGGTCGCGGAAATACATGAGCGCCGTATCGTCGCGCCTCCAGGGATAGTTGGACACCCCGTAGCTATCGAGCCATTCCTTCATCAGCTCAAAGTTCGGTCCGCTGATATAAAACGCGTAGTGCGGATATTCGGCCTCTGGGTCGGTCCAGCCTTGAGGCTCCTCGGAAAGGCCGACGATGATGTCTGCTATCCGGAACTCGACAAAGCCTTGGATTTCATGAACCAGCTCTCCGCCCATGACTTGGCCATAGAAGATCTTCGACTCTTCGAGATCGCGACACGGAAGGCTCAAGTGACTCATACCGGAAAAGCGTGGCTGCTTGGTGGAAGAAACTTGACCTACCGTCGCAGAAGTCGCCGTGGTTTCCATCTTTTTCTCTTTTTTTGATTACCCGCTTATTTCCCCTTGCCCGCGCTCGCCAAAGCCTTTTTGATGATGTCACGAATCGTGTCGAGCTCTTCGATCCATTCAGGTTTCAACCAGAGAAATTTGGCTCCCTTGACGCGGCGCGCGCGGTCACTCACTTTTTCCTTTGAAATATCCTCCCTCAGGGAATCGTAGAGTCCGCCGGTCTTTTGATTGTAGTCGAGCCAAGCGGCTTGTCCTTCCCGAGACAACAGCCAGTTGACGGCAACTTTCGCGGCGTTCGGATGCGGTGCGCGGTTGAAGAAGCTCAAGGTGCCGTTATAGGCGGTCACGGAGGATCCCTCTTTCAGGGATCCCGGCAGAAATTGACTCAGCGGAAGCCCCTGGGTCATCGCCGTATCGACGTCTCTCGCACCAAAACCAAACGAGTATTTCCCCGCGCTGAGCCAATCCAATAACTGCTCATTGGAACGCACGATCACCATATCGGTGTCGGCGTGGAGCCGCCGGAGAAACTCCGGCCCCAGATCGGGATGTTTGTAGAAAAAGATTTGCGCCGCGTTGATCGGGCCGGCAACCAGCGGGTCTACAGAGACGATCTTTCCCTTCCATTTCGGATTTAGCAAATCCCAATACGACTTGATCTCGGATTGGTTCACCCCTTTGGTATTGTACGTAATCTCTCCGCTCCGCGGCGTGCCTTCGAAGACGAAAATGTAACGGTTCTCCGGGTCGTCGTAGTGATGTTTGCCTTCGTACCAGCCGGACGGCTCCACGACTTCGGGAAGAAGCAACAACGGCTTAACGGGTTCCAAAATCTTGGCGCGGTGAAAAACCGTCAATGGCGATATATTTCCCGAGACGTAGAGGTCCACCATGTACTTGTCGGCTCTGCGCTCGCTCATCACCCGCTGGCTTAACTGAAAGCCCCGGCCCGTCACCGTGGTCACTTTGATTTTTGGATATTTTTTCTGAAAGGCCTCTCGGAAAACCGGTTCGAAGGCCTGGGTCATGTAGATGACCACGGCGCCTTCTTCCTCCGCGCCTTTGACCGTCTTGTCCCACTCCGCCTGCCAAGCCGCCCTCGACTCGGCGCCGCTCGAAGTGGACGAAACCGAGAGGCAAAATAGCAGCGTGCCGATGAATGCAACTATGAGCCTTTTCGGCTTGGGCATGCCACTCGTTGTTCCGTGAGTCAAACCGCCACCCGCTTTGGATTCTCTTCGATCAGATGCCGGCTGAAGAATTCCATGGCTTTGGGCCAGGCTAAGGCCGCCGCATGCGGCCGGTAATTGGCAGAGCCCGTATTGGCAAAAGCATGAGCGGCGCCCGCGTACGTATGAAACTCGTGAGCTTTGCCCCAGCGGGAGAGTTCCGCATCCAGCTTGCGCATATCTTCGGGCGACGGGTTCTGGTCCTCCGCGCCGAAGTGTCCCTGAATGGGGCAGCCAATCTCCCCCGTCCGGTCAAACGGCGACGCACCGTCGCCAAAAGGCACCATGGTGCTACTGCCGTAAAACATCACGCCGGCTTTGAGATCCCGACTCGCCGCCGACATGAGATAGACGAGCCGTCCGCCCATGCAAAAGCCGACGATGCCCAATCGAGCGCCGTCGACCTGCCGGTGATTTTTCAAAAATTGCATCGCCGCGGTTATGTCCTTGATGATCGTCGTGTCGCGCAGTCTAGCTTTCCGTGTCAGGTTATCGTCTTTGCACTCCGGACCATCGCGGTGGTAGAGGTCCGGCGCCGCCGCGGCGTAACCCTGGAGGGCGAGCATGTGAGTCGTGTCCTTGATGAAGTTTTCCAGGCCCGATTGCCCGTGGACGACCACGATAGCCGGAACCGGGCCGCCACGTTCCGGTACGCTCACATAAAGCGGCATGCTGCTCTCATCCACCTTGGCGCTTTCCCAGGAGCTACCCATGTTTCACCTCCTTACGAAACTTAACTCTGTTGCCGGCGATACCGAGACTTCGAAACTAAGCACGGCCAACGCATCACGGTCAAGTACAAGCGACGGCCGCAATCACGCTACGGTACTTTTAATCGGCACTGCCGCGAACCCAGGAGCCGGGACACTGCTCTGAGAGTCGCCAGCGATCGCGCAGATAAAATGGCGTGGGAGTTCAAAGAACGCTGGACTATTTAAGCTTATAACTGGCGGGCGTCGGCACACGTAGAATATTGAGCCCTTCGGTTTCTTCGATATGGCGGATGAAGTGGTACTTGTTCTCCAGCTCATCGTAGCGCAGCGGCGGCACCTCGGCTCTGCCGGCTTCGATACGCGCCCAGATGAAATGGGGTCCGTCGTGGCTCAAGGCTTGGCTCACAGCCTCTTTCAAATCATCGACCGTTGAAACCGCGCGCGAGCTTTGAATACCCGCGCTGCGCGCGGTCGCCGCAAAGTCGATGTTTCCCGCCGTGGAGACCGTGGGCTCCCCGCCGGAAGACTCGTACTGCTTGTTGTCCCAACAGATGTGGATCAGATTTTTCGGTTGATGCAGTCCGATGGTCGCCAGCGAGCCGAGATTCATCCACAGCGCGCCATCGCCGTCGAAGACGAAGACCTTGCGCTGCGGGAGAGAAAGCGCCAGCCCGAGGCCGATCGATGAACAAAGCCCCAAGGTCTTGACCTGCAGGTTGCCGTCGCTCGGTCTCACGGCGTTCCACTCGGCCGTGGCGCCGCCGGCCGTGGTGACAACCAACTCGTCTCTAACCAACGGGGCAATAGCCTGTAGACATTCGAAGCGTTTCATATTGTTAGTAACCGCCGCTTACAAAACCGCCCGCGTCAGCAACAAAGCCACCGGCCGTTTCGAGCTCGTCGCCGCAGCCACCGCGCCGGCGATGTCTTGTTTCACCTTCGCCGGATCGCGCATCACCGTATACTTGATTCCCAGTCCCCGCAGTACCGGCTCGGTGACCAGGCCGACCATATGAAAGGCGTTGTCGCCCATATCGCCAGCGTAATAGATGAGCAGCAATACCGGAATACCGAACTGGAGCGCTGTGGTGGTGAGGCCGTTGCAGCTATTGAGAAAGCCGCCGTTCTGCATCAACAGTGCCGTTTGCTTTCCCGCCAGGTGCGCGCCGGTGCAAACGCCGATGCCCTCTTCTTCGCGCCCCACTGGGACATGAACGATTGCCTTCTCTTCGTACAAGAGATTAATCAGCTGAAGCATATTGATGTCGGGTACGCTGGCCACCATGTTGATGCCCGCTTCTTTCAGCCCGGCGAGAATCTGTCGCGCGCCTTCAATCGTTCCCATTTCAGCGTCACCTCAGTTGTGTCTTAGCAGAGTCCTCTTGATCTCTCCTTCTTTGACAGGCTGTGACGTCCGGTTGTCATCCCGAGCGAACGCGAGGGATCTAAGACAGATTTCTCCCTCTGGTCGAAACAAGGATTTCTCGCTGGGCTCGAAATGACAAGAGGCAAACAGATACGATCTCTCCCCCATAATTGATCCGGCCCTGACAAGAAAGAAATGAAGATTCATGCAATTTGTGTCCTGCAAATATAAACCGCTTAGAGCCAAATCTGCTTATCTATTTTCCTTCTAAGAGATTCCCATTGGCCGTGTCAAGCTGTGTTGCGGTGCGACAGCTCTTACTAGATTGACCGTACCATGGCCGCATGTTAAGAAAAGCCGCCACCCAACAGAGGGCGAAAGGAGCGGCCGATGTTAAAGGCTTTGAAGGGCTTTTTGTTCGCTACTTCCGTGGGCTTGCTGCTTGTCACTTTCACGCTGCAGGTCCCGGTCTCCCACGGGGCCGAGTATCCGACAAAAACCGTTCAGATTATTAATCCCTTTCCACCGGGCGCCATCACCGACATCCTCGCGCGGCTCGTCAATGACAAGCTATCTTCTCTCCTCGGGCAGACCGTTGTCGTCGTCAATAAGACCGGCGGTGGGGGCGCTGTCGGCATCAAAGCAGTCAAGGACGCTCCGGCCGATGGCTACACGATCCTGATCGCGCCGCCGCCGATCGTTCTGATCCCGTTGGCGCGGAAGGCCATCGGTTTTGCCCTCACCGACTTCACCGCGCTAAACCTTGTCGGCAACACGCCGGCGGTCCTGATCGTGAAAGCAGACGCTCCCTGGCAGAGCCTCGAGCAATTCGTTGCCGACGCCAAAAAAAAGCCGGGTCAACTCACCTTCGGCACTCCCGGGACGGGAACGAGCGGCCACTTTACGATGGAACTATTTAAGAAGGAGACCGGCGTCGATTTCATTCACGTCCCGCTGGGAGGCGAAGCGCCGGTCGCCACGGGAATCCTGGGAGGCAATATCCACTGCAGCATCATCGGCTTGGGAACCGCCCGTGCTCACCTCGAAGCCGGAACATTGAGAGCGCTGGTCGTGACTTCTCAGAAGCGCGCCAAAGAAATCCCCGATGTGCCTACCACATTCGAAAAAGGCTACGCGGCCATCGAGGCGAATCCGTGGTTTGCGTTTTTCGTGCGCGCCAACACGCCGGCTCCTATTGTCAGCCGCTTGGCCAAGGCTTTTAGGGAAGCAATTCAAGATAAAGAGATCATAGCCAAGATCGATAAAGCCGGCGTGTTGGTAGAAAACCGCGGTCCCGAGGAGACAGCGAAGTTCCTCACCGAATACAACAAAAAGTGGTCGGAGGTAGCGCGGGTAGCGAAGATCGAGCCACAGTAAGCCCTTGCGTCGGGTGAACGGATGAAAAAAAGCACCACGGTCACCAGCCTCTTATTCCTCGCGCTTGCCATCGGAGCTTTTGTCGCGTCCATGAAGCTTCCGTTCGGCACTCTCAGCGCGCCCGCGGCGGCCTTTTTCCCTGCCGTGCTTGCGGCCCTGTTGGCCATGACTGCCTTGCTTGCTCTCGTGAGCGCGCTGCGAAGCAGCGACGAGACTGCCATTGAACCGGAGCGGCTCAGGTGGAAAAAAATCTTCTTGACCGTGGGCTCGCTGCTGGTCTTTGCGCTCTTGTTTGAAAGTTTGGGCTATTTGGCCGCGACTTTTCTTTTCATCGTCTTTTTACTCCGCGCCGTTGAGCAAAAGAGCTGGGGACTGGCGGTTGCCGTGGCGTTCTCGGCGGCCTTCTTTTCCTATTTGATTTTCAGCTTCCTGCTCGGAGCTCCTCTGCCCGCGGGTCTGTTGCCGATCTGAGAAGTCGTGAGCACCCTCGCGAACTTGGGCCTGGGCCTTTCCGTCGCTCTCGAACCCACGAATTTGCTTTTTTGTTTCATCGGCGTGGTTGTCGGGACCTTCATCGGCGTGCTTCCGGGCCTGGGTCCGATTGCCGCCATCGCCCTCCTGCTGCCTTTAACATTCAAAATGGCTCCGGCTACAGCGATCATCATGCTCGCCGGCATCTACTACGGCGCGATGTACGGCGGCTCCACCACTTCGATCCTGGTCAACATTCCAGGCGAGGCAGCGTCTGTGGTGACCTGCCTCGATGGTTATCAGATGGCCCGTCAGGGACGCGCCGGCCCGGCGTTGGGAATCGCGGCTCTGGGCTCTTTCATTGCCGGAACTTTCGGACTCGTGGGGCTGATGTTTTTCGCTCCCGTCCTCGGCGCAGCCGCACTCCGTTTCGGGCCGCCGGAATTTTTTGCTCTGACGTTCCTCGGTCTCACTCTGGTTTCCTACCTGTCGCGCGGCTCGATGCTCAAAGCGCTGGTCATGGCGATCTTCGGACTTTTGCTCGGCACCATCGGTACGGACCCGATTTCCGGGCAAGAGCGTTTTACCTACGGCAGCCTCACTTTGGGCGACGGTTTGGGGCTGGTGCCCGTTGCCATGGGCGTGTTCGGCATCGCCGAGGTGTTGGACAACTTGGGAAAGAATCTACGCGGGGACGTGTACGCGAGAGAGATCAAAGGATTGTTGCCCAGTCGAAAGGATTGGCGCGAGAGCTTCTGGCCGATCATCCGAGGATCGATCTTAGGTTTTTTCATCGGCATTCTTCCCGGGCCGAGCGGCGCCATGTCCTCTTTCGCCTCGTATGCGATGGAAAAGCGTCTCTCGCGTCACCGCGAAAGGTTCGGCAGCGGCGCTATCGAGGGAGTCGCCGGACCGGAATCCGCCAACAACGCCGCCACCGCCGGCGCTTTTATCCCGCTCCTCTCGCTCGGATTTCCGGCCAATATCGTCATGGCGCTGTTCGTGGGAGCGCTCCTGATACACGGAGTGCAACCGGGTCCATTGTTTATTAAAAACTACCCGGAACTGTTTTGGGGCGTGGTGGCGAGTATGTATGTCGGGAACGTAATGCTCCTCGTGCTCAATCTACCGCTGATCGGTATCTGGGTCAGACTGTTAAAGATTCCTTACGCGATTCTTTACCCGTTCATCCTGCTTTTCTGCCTGATCGGGGTTTACAGCGTGAACAACAACATCGTCGAAATATT
>DASQUN010000466.1:0-3440 GCA_035641275.1 Candidatus Udaeobacter sp.
TGGAGTCGCTCTATGGCCCTGCCCGTTAGGCCGCCTTACCCGCCCATGGAGGCCCTGCTCGTCGCCGAGATTCCGTCAGGAAAGGGATGGCAATACGAGCCGAAATGGACTGGCTTTCGCTGCCTGGCCTTCAAAGAGCAAAGCCAGATCGAGCTACAGTCGAAAAACGAGCAGTCTCTTGGCCGTTATTTTCCGGAGCTGATCTCGGCAATGACGGAAATAGAGGCTGATCAGTTCGCTGGAGCACCAACCGATCGACGGAGTGGAAACCGCTCAAGCCTAAACTCGTCGTGGAGGTCCAGTACGATCACTTTACGGGAAATCGATTCAGGCACGGCAGCAAATTTTTGCGCTGGCGTCCCGGCAAGTCACCGAAGGCCTGTTCGATGGCACAGGTAAAGCGAAAGGATCGAGCCGTTGCGCCGAAAATTTTAGCCGCCGCCAGCCAAGAGCACAGGACGTAATGGGACAGTTATCTGCCAAAAACATCAGCAGACGATTGCCCGTCGGCGCAGAACCCTTGACCACGGGTGGCGTCCACTTTCGGGTCTGGTGTCCCCGCTCAACCAAGATCAAAGTCACTATCGAAACCGGCGCGGGCGAGGAATTCTCTATCGAACTGGAAAACGAGGGAAACGGTTATTTTTCTGGATTCAGTAGCGCCGCTAAGGCGGGCGATCTCTACGGCTTTTCTTTGGAGGATCGAGAAGAGCTGATGCCGGACCCCGCTTCGCGGTTTCAACCCCAAGGGCCGATCGGTCCTTCGATGGTCATCGACCCGGATGAATTCCGCTGGCGCGATGGTCAGTGGCCCGGCGCACGGCTTGAAGGTCAAGTCATTTATGAAATGCATATAGGTAGTTTTACTCGCGAAGGGACTTGGAAGGGTGCGAGCGAGCAGCTATCGTCGTTGAAGGAGCTCGGCATTACGCTGCTGGAGGTTATGCCGGTTCATGATTTTGCCGGCCGCTACGGTTGGGGTTACGACGGCGTGGATTTTTTCGCCCCCACCCGTCTTTACGGTACACCAGATGATTTTCGCGCGTTTGTTGACGAGGCGCATGCCGTTCAATTGGGAGTCATTCTTGACGTGGTCTATAATCACGCCGGTCCCTCCGGTAACTACCTAAAGCAATTTGCGGACGATTATTTTACCGACCGCTATTCAACCGATTGGGGTGACCCGTTCAATTTCGATGGCGCGAATTCACGCCCGGTTCGCGAGTTTTTCCTGGCTAATGCAGGCTATTGGATCGAAGAATTCCACATCGACGGGCTTCGCTTGGATGCGACGCAGAACATTTACGACTCTTCGGAGCGACATATCTTAGCTGAGATTACCCAACGAGTGCACCGGGCGGGAGGCGCGCGGTCGACCCTCGTCATAGGAGAGAACGAGCCGCAAGATACCCAATTGATTCGTCCGCTCCCAGAGGGCGGTTACAACATGGACGGCGTTTGGAACGACGACTTTCATCATTCGGCCGTCGTTGCCCTCACGGGACATAACGAGGCCTATTACTCGGACTACTGTGGTAGCCCGCAAGAATTCATTTCGGCCGCTAAACGGGGCTATCTTTACCAGGGCCAATATTATCGCTGGCAAAAACAGCGCCGCGGCACTTCGACTCACGGGCTAAAACCTTCGGCTTTCATCAACTTTCTGGAGAATCATGACCAGATCGCGAATCTCGGCCGCGGCCGGCGTACGCACCAGCTGAGTCACCCGGGAATGCATAGGGCTCTCACGGCACTTTTACTCTTGTGCCCACAAACCCCCCTGCTCTTTCAGGGACAAGAATACGCCGCAAGCGCGCCGTTCGTCTTCTTTGCCGACCATGAGCCGGAGTTGGCGGCTCAAGTAAAAGAGGGACGCTTTGCATTTCTCAGCCAATTTCCCAGTCTTTCGTCCGATCGCATGAGGGCGCGGCTGCCGGATCCGACCGATCCGGCGGTTTTTGAATCCTGCCGGCTGGACTTTTCGGAACGCGAGCGTCATCACGAGGCCTACGCCCTGCACCGCGATCTCCTTAAGCTCCGGCGGGAAGACCCGATCTTCCGCGCGCAACGACCGGGCGGGGTCGATGGGGCGGTTCTCGGCAGTCAGTTATTCGCGCTCCGGTTTTTCGCCGAACGAGACCATGACGATCGGCTATTGCTCGCCAATTTCGGCATCGATACGCATCTCAATCCTGTACCGGAGCCTCTACTTGCCTGTCCGAGAAATAGACAATGGCAGGTTGCATGGTCCAGCGAAGATCCGCGATATGGGGGTTTGGGGGCATTGCCGTCGGAAACTGCCGAGAGTTGGTTCATACCGAGTCAAGGAGCATTCGTTCTCCTCGCCGTTATTTGATGACGACTACCGTCCAGAGAGTGACAGGGTCGCAACCGCTGGCGACCGGCGATGCGGAGTCCACCCACGACGCCGAGTGGCTGGTTACCAATGGTCTCGGTGGTTATGCGTCCGGGACCGTGTCCGGGCCGGTAACCCGCCGGTACCATGGGCTTTTGATCGCGGCGCTGCCAGCCCCTTTAGGCAGAATTCTCGTGCTGAACGAGCTCGTCGAAGAAATCCATTTACCCGACGGTCAAATGACAGAGCTCTGCCCAAAGTACGATGGAACTCGAGAGCGAACCATCGGGTGCGTTCCGCTCGTTGAATTCCGGCTTGAAATGGGACTGCCCATCTGGCGCTATCAACTGGATGAGTTGGTGCTTGAGAAGCGGCTTCACCTCCCCTACTGGCAAAACACAGTTCATGTTACCTATCGGATGCTCTCTTGCTCCGACGGTACAGAGATCCGGCTGCGCCCGCTGATCCAGTTTCGCGAGCACGAAGCGCCGGTCGATTCGCAGCCCAATGCGGCCTACGTGCTCACGGTCATGGAAGACGAATACGAGGTTTCCACCGGTACGCTACCCCCGCTCCGCATGCTGCTCTATGTCAAAGGCGAATTTGTCGTGGAAAGAAAGAAAATTGAACGGGTCCGGTATCCTTTGGAAGAAGAGCGAGGATACGAGGCAATCGGAGATCTCTGGACTCCCGGGTCGTTTCACGTCACGTGTTCGGTTGGGGACGAGATTACCTTCGCCGCCTCAACGGAGTCGTGGGAAGTCATGCGGGCATTGTCCCCCGCCGAAGCTTGGGCCGCCGAGCGAGAGCGCCGCAACCGTCTAATTGCCTCGGCGCACCCTAAACTTCGGTCCGGCGTCGGTGCCGGATTGGTGCTCGCAGCCGATCAGTTTGTTGCGACGCCGGCGGGTAGGCTGGTTGATGCCACGCGCGCGCATGCCAGCGGTGACGAAATGCGCACCGTCATAGCCGGATATCATTGGTTCACTGACTGGGGACGCGACACGATGATCAGTCTGGAGGGGTTGACCCTTACCACCAATCGCTTTTTGGAAGCTGGCTGGATCTTAAGGAATTTCGCCAA
>DASQUN010000467.1:0-4956 GCA_035641275.1 Candidatus Udaeobacter sp.
ATAAGGCTTCGGCAAGATATGTGGGAAAATATCGATCTTCGTCATGATGTCCTCCCCAGCTGATTGTAACTAAGCCTCATGATCGCCTCTCGCATTGAGGCCGTTGACTTATGATCGTTAACTTTGCAACGACCGTAACAATCCGAACACGCGCAGTCAAGAAGCGAACCATTTCAGCCAAATAGCGGCACAAGAAAAGTTTGCTCGCTTGGCCCTTTGACTTCGGACGAGCGAGGAACATACAATCGATTCAGTTAAGCGAGCCAAAAGGAGGGAGATTATGTCGGAGCCGCTCGTTCTCGAAATCTTTTCGGATTTCGTTTGACCGTGGTGCTATCTCGTCACCGGGCGTGTCGAGAAACTCAAAGCGAATTACGATCTAGCGATCAAATTCACCCAGTTCCCCCTCCATCCCGAAACTCCGGTGGAAGGCCAAGTCAGAGGTCCGGAAGTCGTCGCCAGAAACCAGCGCATGAAAATGAACATGGATCGGGAAGGCCTTCCTTATAACGCGGAGCGCAACATGTCTTACAACAGCCGGCTGGCGCAGGAACTGTCGAAATGGGCCGAAAGTAAAGGCAAAGCCGACGAAATTCATGCCGCGCTCTTTCGAGCCTATTTCGTCGATGTAAAAAATATCGGAAAAGTGGAGCCTCTCGTGGAAATCGCTGAACAAATAGGGCTCCCGGCTGACGAAGCCACGGACGCTCTGGCGAGTCGCATCTTTAAAGACGCGGTGGATAGTGACTGGCAGCGGTGCGCAACGATTGGCGTCAACGCCGTGCCGACTTTCCTCGCCGGCCGCTATTTAATGGTCGGGGCGCAACCCTACGAAGAGCTCGAGCGGCTCGTGCAGCACGCCGCCAAGTCGCCGGACCTTGAGAGCATTGAAAGATGAGCCTATAGAGACAATCTCCGCAGGCGCTCCATCAAATCGACGTTACTTTTTTTGGCCTGTTGAAGAACTTGTTGCTGGTCGTGGAGTTGAAGCTCGCGATCTCTCATTACGATGTTTCCGTTGACGATGACCGTCTGAACATCGCTCGCCTTCGCGCAGTGGACCAGCTGGCTGAAGAGATCGTTGACGGGCTGAGTATGAACTGAATCAATCCGGACCAGAATCAGATCGGCTCGTTTGCCCACCTCGATCGTTCCGCAGACGGACGAGAGTCCTAATGCCTTAGCCCCACCGATGGTCGCCATTCTCAGGATCTGGTAGGGTTCGATAACGCTGGCATCCTGATGATGCACTTTTTGCAGCAGAGAAGCGCATTTCATCGTTTCAAATACATCCTGCGAATGATTGCTCGCGGCGCCGTCGGTGCCCAGCGCTACGTTTACACCTTGGCGGAGCATCTTCACTACCGGCGCAACCCCGTCACCCAGCATCATGTTGCTAACCGGATTGTGTGAAACTGACGTGCCGCTTTCTTCAAGGATGCGGATCTCGTCGTCCGAAACGTGAACGCAGTGGGCAAAGACGGCATTGGGCCCCGGAATTCTGAAGTCATCGAGAAACCCGACTACGCCGCGCTTGCCATATTTCCCCTGCGTATGCTCCACGACGGCCACCGACTCAGCAACGTGAGCGCTGATGCCGATCGATTTTTCAGTGGCGAAGCGGCGAATATCTTTGAGCAGCTCGGGTGTCGTGTTGAGCGGCGGCGTATTCGGGCCGGTCATGAAATAAAGTTCCCCGTGTCCCTGATTTGCCGTGATCATGTCTTCGATGTGGCGAAACGCC
Source organism: Candidatus Udaeobacter sp. (assembly GCA_035641275.1). Lineage (GTDB taxonomy): Bacteria > Desulfobacterota > Binatia > UBA9968 > UBA9968 > DASQUN01. The sequence goes on from DASQUN010000467.1 coordinate 1,745, forward strand.
CGATCCGCTTTTTCCTTGACGCAGTCGGGCACCATCTCGCCGGTATCCATGATGGTCCGCGCAAACACGGCGCGTAGACCCGACTCACGGATAGCTCGGATCGACTCAAGAGCGCAGTCCGGATGCGGGTTAAGAAAGTTGTGCTCGCAGAGAGTCGTAACGCCGCTTCGCATTGCCTCAATGCAACCCAGCAGAGTTCCGGCGTAAAAGTGTTCCGGGCGCAGGACCTGAGCGGCTCCATAGATCCGTCGCAACCACTCAAGGAGTGGCAAATCTTCCCAGACCGCCCGCAGCAAAACCTGATAGAGATGAGTGTGGGCATTGACCAAGCCGGGCATCAACGCACAGCCGGAGGCGTCGATGACTTGACCATTCGTTGCCGCCTTGGGCGGCGCTCCCGCGTTGACTTCTGCGATAACACCGTCGCTGACCCGCACGCATCCATTGAACGATTCCCGCTTTTCCGTCATCGGGACGACGGTGGCGTTGGTAATGATTAATTGGCTCAACTTTCCTCTCATGCCACATCGGCTAGGCGGGGTCGTTAATCCATTTCGATGCCTAGCCGGATCTGCCGTAAAGCCGATCGATGACACCGCTGTTCTTGATCTCTTCCATTAAGCTCGTATCCATGAAATCTCCGGCGCGAGTTCCACGCGCTTGGGCGTGAGCAGAGAATCGAGAGCGTTTTGTATTCCGCGCGGCTCCGGCACCGGATAGTCCCGCATCGCCTTCGCAAGCCCTTCATGAAGCGGCCCGGCCATCTCCAATTCGCTGTTACTCTGCTTGAGCACAGACTGGGCGAGTTCCGGCTTGGTTTTGAATACATAAATTCCCTCCGTCACCGCTTGCAGAAAACGGCGCACGTTATCCCTTTGGCTTTTGAGGAGACCACCGGGTACAACGACGCCATAATTCGCATAATCGATGGGCAGCTCCGACACAATGTCCTCACTAGCAGATACCCTAGACGGCAGTCAAAGAAGCGACGCTGGACTCTGCGCTTTAGCCGCATCCGCGGTGTTGTCCGATGAAGCGGTCACGTCCAGCAAACTTGACGGAGGCGCTCAATCAGGAGTAGAGTCACGAGCAGCGAGACTATTGAATTAGGCGAGGTGAACGATGGCACAGGAAGCAAAGGTCTTCAAATATCAGACCCCTGAATTCGAGGGAGTGAAAAAATCGATGATCGTGTGCAACAGCGATCTTATGAAAGTCATGGTCCAGGTGGTAAAGGACGGCGGCGAGAACAATCTTCATTCCCACACCGGCGACGATGCTTTTTGGTACGTGCTGAGCGGCGCGGTAAAATTTTACGGCGAAGGCGACAAGCTGATCGGCGAGTTCCAGAAGGGGGAAGGAATCCTGATTCCGCGGGGCTTTCAGTACTGGTTTGAAAGCTCCGCCAGCGAGCCGCTGGAAATTCTCCGCGTCACTGCCAAAGATCAAACCGTCGAGAACAAACGACTAAACCATACTCCACTAAAGCAATGGCAGCTCGAGCCGGGCAGAGCCGGCGCTTAGAACTCGAGGCGACAGTCATGGTTGATTACGCAGAAGAAGACGTTGGCAATATAGTCCTGTTGGAACACGTCAACGTCCAGGTCCCCGACCAGTTAATGGCTACACAGTTCTATATCGTCGGCATGGGATTTACCCGGGATCCATATGTTAACATTGGCTTGGGCAATATGTGGGCGAATGTGGGTGAACAGCAGTTTCACCTCCCGACTCGCCCTCCTCAAACCATTCAGGGGCATATCGGTGTCGTGGTCCCCGATCTTGAGGACCTTAAAGAACGGTTGGCCGCAGTTGAAGAAGGATTGAGAGGCACACAATTTTCTTGGTCGATGACCGCGGATCATGTTGCGGTCACCTGTCCGTGGGGGAATCGGTTCCAATGTTATCCCGCCAGTTCAAGATTCGGCGATATGTCGCTCGGAATTCCCTACGTGGAGTTTTTGGTGGCGCCTGGAAGAGCCGCCGGTATCCTTCGGTTTTACGATCAAGTCTTGGGCGCGCCTGGGACGACTGAGTCAGGCAAAGACGGAACCGTCGGCCGAGTAAAAATTGGCCGCAGTCAGTCGTTGCTTTTTCGCGAGACGGAAGAACCATTAAAACCCTACGACGGGCATCATATAGCGATTTACGTTGCAAATTTTTCCGGACCGTATTCTTTCTTGAAAAAGCGTGGCCTGATTTCCGAAGAAGTGCGCAATCATCAATTTCGCTTGAAGGACATGATCGACCCCGAGACCGGTCAATCCCTGTTTCTTCTCGAACACGAGGTTCGTAGCCTGCACCATCCAATGTTCCATCGTTTCTTCGTGAATCGCGATCCTAATCAATCTCAGCGCCATTATCGACGCCAGCGAGACGCGCTCATTCCGTTTAGCGAATAGATCCTCCTACTGCTTGACCTTCTGGGACAAAGGGTTCGGCAGAACGCGATCTAATCCCGGCGATCTTAAAATTGACTGACTCAGTGCGAAGAGCCATAATGAAGACACAAACATCGAAAGGAGTTAACGTATGAAAGCAACTGCAGCAGCAAGAGTACAGGAGAATGAGACGCCCAAAGCCCAACTCTTCTCCTTGAAGACCCCTTACATGCAACAGGGTCGCGTAACCCAACTCGTGGCGGAAACCTCTAACATGTGGATCCATACGAAGATCAACGCGGAAGGCGGCGAAAACGAGATTCACACCCATCTCGACGAAGACCATTCCTTTATTGTGTTGGAAGGCGAGATGACAGTGTTCGATGAAAAGGGAAACGAAATCGTCGTAAGGCCTTACCAAGGAGTTCTATTGCCCAAGGGCGCGTATTATCGCTACCTAAATACGGGTGCTGGAAACCTGGTCGTTCTGCGAATTGGCGCGGGCGTCCGGAACAAGCCTCAAACTGGCCAACCAATGCGCGTCCGTCCCGATGGCAGAGAGATCCTCGGTGGATCGGTGGAGAACAAGACCCTTCCGCCCATCGAAATGCCCGGCAAGTTCTTTGCCGAATCAGCCGGATAAATCTCCCTAACTCAATCTTTCACTTCACCCCCACGCCCGATCACTGGCCACGACCTTTTGCTGGCCAGTGATCAGCAACCGTAGCTTGATCCCGATTTTCTGCTTCGGGTCTCCGATCTGCCCTTGACAAAGGTCCACCCCTTTAAATAGTCTCAGCGCCGGTATCGGTTTCATAACTCAGCACAAAT
>DASQUN010000468.1:0-2263 GCA_035641275.1 Candidatus Udaeobacter sp.
GCGGTACCGCGGGCCTGGTGTGTGCCATGGGCGCTGCGGGTCTCGGTGCGCGTGTCGCGCTCGTCGAGCGCCACCTGCTTGGCGGTGACTGTCTCAACACGGGCTGCGTGCCGTCGAAGGCGATCATTCGCTCCGCACGGGATGGATAGGATTTTTAAACGACCTTTTCTATGACCGGAGCTATATCGCAGGATTGGGAGAGTTGTCAGTTTCCGTTTGTGCTTGATGAAAAACCCACTTTTGTGCCGGGCGGCTCGGCCGGAGAGGGGTCGGGAGGCAAGCGAAAGTTGCTTTCCCCAAGAGAACTACAGGAACGGGAGATTTGTGACGAAAGTGGCGCAGAAATCATGCGGAAGCTTTGAGATATGAGAGCTGATGTGAACTATGCAAACAAAGTTATCAAAGGAATTGTCGGCCGCTAACGAATTCTCCACGACAGATCTGTTGTCGTGGAGCTTTGCGAAATTTCATCCCAGACTCGCGCTGGCTTGTTCCTTTCAAGCCGAAGGATCGGTGTTGATCGATCTCGTTCATCGCCTGCGCGGCAGCGATTTCCGCGTCTTCACTCTGGACACCGGGCGGCTCAACCAGGAAACCTACGATTGCATGGAAGCGATTCGCGCGCGCTATGGAATCGAGATCGAGGTTTTTTTTCCTGACGCCACGCAAGTCGAGGACATGGTGCGCCAGCACGGCATGAACCTATTTTACGATTCCATCGAAAAAAGAAAGCTGTGCTGCGGCATCCGCAAAGTGGAACCGCTCAAACGAGCCGTGGAAGTGGAGCGCAGCTTGCGAGCTTCGGCAAGAGTCTCGGTATGTCACGCGAACAACTCGACAGGGCGACGAAGGGACCTGTGACTGAGGCGTACATTGCTCACTTGCAGTCGGTGGCACGCAGCGGGACCCTCTCCGAACTCGTCGCCGCGGTTCTCCCGTGTTACTGGATCTACGGCGAGGTCGGCCGACGCCTGTACAAGGGCCGCCCGCGCCAGCCGAAAATTTATCGTCAGTGGATCGAGACCTACGCCGGCGAGGCGTTTTGGCGGCCCGTCCGTGAGCAAATCGGTTTGATGGATAAGCTGGGTGCGGCGGCGAACCGCGCAGAAAAGAATCGCATGAACGCAAATTTCATCTTGAGCAGCCGCTATGAGTTCATGTTTTGGGAGCAAGCGTACCGGATGGAGAAGTGGCCGATATAAATAACGTTCAAGTCGTTCCAGCCGTTCCAATCGTTCCAGTCGTTTCGGAAGGAGAAGGCGGTAGGATGAAAAACGAGAGCTAATTGGAGGATTGTCATGACTCAACAGGAAGTGGCGTTGATTGTTGGGAGCGGGCCGGGGCTCAGCGCGTCGCTGGCACGGCTTTTTACCAAAGAAGGCATGCAGGTGGCGTTGGCGGCGCGGGATACAAAGAAGTTGGAAGGCTTAGTTGCAGAGATCAACGGCCGGGCTTACGCGTGCGACGCGAGCATTCCCAAAGACGTAGATCGCTTATTCGAGTCGATGAGCCATGATAGCGGCGAACCGGACATCGTTGTTTATAATGCCAGTGGGCGGGTGCGCGGTCCGCTGATCGAGTTGGATCCCGATGCGGTGCGCAACACGATCCTGGTGACCTGTTACGGCGGATTTCTCGTCGGACAAGCGGCCGCGAAACGGATGATCAAAGCTGGGCACGGCACGATCCTATTCACCGGCGCTTCGGCGAGTATCAAGGGATTTGCCAATTCAGCGGCTTTTGCGATGGGAAAGATGGGATTGACCGGACTGGTCCAGAGTATGGCGCGGGAGCTGCAGCCGCAGAACATCCATGTCGCCCAGGTCGTCATCGACGGCGGCATCTACGAACCGACCAAACGTCCGGAACGCCTCACGTCGCGCGGACCGGACGGCAATCTCGACCCGGACGCCATCGCACAAACCTATCTTCACCTGCATCGCCAGCATCGCAGCAGCTGGGCGTCGCATGTCGAATTGCGCCCGTGGTCGGAAAAATTCTAGCCCATCGCACGGCGACACAACGTAACGTCGGGCCGCGAGGCTGGTTGTCATCGCGAGCAGGCTTGCGCTGCTTTCAAGCTTCTAGATATTCCGACCAGCGCGGTTCATTTGCTACTTTTATGGATAGGATTTTTAAACGACCTTTTCTATGACCGGAGCTATATCGCAGGATTGGGAGAGTTGTCAATTTCCGTTTGTGCTTGATGAAAAACCCACTTTTGTGCCGGGCGGCTCGGCCGGAGAGGGGTCGGGAGGCAAGC
>DASQUN010000469.1:0-4650 GCA_035641275.1 Candidatus Udaeobacter sp.
GTGATTTTGTCGAAGGCCGCATGAAGGGAGTACTCTAGGCCTTGGTTGCATCGAGATCGTTCGTTGTTGGGCTTTTAAAGAAGAAATTTTTCAGGCATGGATACCGAAAATACGAATTTCCACACAGCCAGGGCCAAAACCGCGTTCGCTCGGGATGACAATCCGAAATTGAAACATTGTGACACAACCTCCAAGGGAAGAAGGAACACTTCGTGCGCAAAGACGAATCACTTGAGTCAACCAAGTTCCTGCCGTTTCGCTCACAGAAAGTTATTTTGGATAAGAGTGCGCCGCGGCTTCCTTAAAGTTAGACCTGTAGCGGTTTTTGAATTCACAGTTCATACTTGAGGGGATGGCCGTTGCATGGGAAGCTCATGTAAGGATTCGCACCGTTCGGGGATACACAGTTTTTGATCCAGTTTTTTGGTCGAACGAGCGTGGTGTCTCTTAAGCTGAATAATTCGCACGTCATTCCGGCCAAGCTGGCGATAGCCAGCGCGAGCCGGAATCCAGGAATCTCAAACTAGAGATATGAGCGATTGGAAGTCGAAGGTCCAAGCTTTATTTCACAGCGTGGATAGCCTGTCCGATAGCATGAGATCGCGCGTAAGGAAAGTCACGGGCTTCAACAACGGTTTAATGATCGTCCCGTACTTGGGTTACGGCACCCCTGACAAACTCCTGGTGAACGGTCGGGTCTTGAAAGACGAAGGTTTTTCCCCGTCCAGAAGCGCTGATAGTACCTGGCAAAATCTCATCAACATGTATAAGCGGTTTGAAACCGACGAGGTGCCTGGCGCGCGTATAGGTGCGCTCTTTCAAGGCGTGAAAAAGGAGGTGCTTGCCGATCAGGAAGGATATTTTAGCTTGGAGATCGGTCCAGCCAAACTCCTGGACTCGCGGCCATGGCAAGAAGTTGAGTTGGAACTCCTAGAGCCGCCGTCCAGAGACGGACAGAGGGTGCGGGCGACCGCTCAAGTTTTGGTCCCGCCTGTGACTGCGAAATTCGGCATTATCAGCGACGTTGATGATACGGTTATATCGACCAACGTAACGAACAAGCTCAAAATGATCCTGACGGTGATCCTGTTAAACGAGCATACCCGCAAGCCCTTCAAAGGAGTTGGCGCTTTCTATCGGGCTCTGCACAAAGGGGCGAGCGGCAGCGAGGGCAATCCTATCTTCTATGTCTCGAGTAGCGCTTGGAACCTGTACAGCTTACTGGTCGAGTTCTTAAAAGTACAAGACATACCGATCGGCCCGCTGTTCCTAAGGGATTTCGGCGATCACCTGCTCTTTTCGTCAAAGGATCACCAGGGACACAAAATGAGCAATATTAAACGAATCCTACAGGCCTTTCCCCACCTGCCGTTCGTCCTGATCGGCGACAGCGGCGAGCAGGATCCGGAAATCTATCGGGAGGTGGTGAAAGAGTACTCCGGGCGTATCCGTGTGGTATACATCCGCAGCGTTAATCGACAGCCATCGCGAATTGCAGCGATAGATAAGCTCATCGAAGAGGTGCGACAAACAGGAACTCAGTTAGTGCTTACACCGGACAGCGAATTTGCCGCGGCCCACGCTGCCGCGGAGGGACTGATTTCGACCGGCGATCTGTCGACGATTCGTTCGGAGAAGAAACAGGATCAGAGCGCTCCAAAGCAGACATGATAACCAAGCGCGTCTAATGTCCACTATCTCTTAGGTCATGTTCCTTCGCTTATGATTGTAGAGAACCGCCGGAAGAAAGCTGACAAGCTTAATTAAAAACGGAGGAGTCAAAATGTCTGTAGGCATGATACTGTTGGCCATCTGGCTTATTATGAACGGCCTACCATCATTTGTCCGTTTCGTAATCCCCAATAAGTTCATGGGAATCCTGGCGCTGTTAGCAGGGATCCTGATCTTGGTGGGAAGATAGTTGCGGTCAAAGCCACCGAAGCGAGTAGGGTCCGCGATCGTTTTTTTGGAATTATTAATGAGTTCGTTCGTATGTGGACACCTGACAGCTATTCGACCGAGGCCCGAGCCCTTCCGAGCGCGGTCAATGGGTCTGTGGCTTGTAGGCCGCCGCCCCGTCCCTCTCCGAGGTGGCTATTCCAACAGCCCCGACCTGAACACCACCGTCACGTTCGTGTGCCCGCGCTCTCCATGACTCGGCCTCGGTCGCTTCGTGGCTCCTTACTTACGAACTCCTTCGTAAGAAAACGCGCAGCCGAGCAGATTAAAGCTAGGTCCTGAATAAGTGAATAACGGCTGGTGCTCGTGCAGACCGGATTTTGCAACCGTCGCTATGGACAAAGACACCCACTGTCAGGAAATCGATCGGATCATCCCAAGATCGTTTAGGGCCGGATCGTTTCGATACGGGTCGGCTTTCCCCGTCAACGTGAACCCGAGGCGCTCGTAGAACTTAATAGCGGCATCGTTGTTACTCGTCACGATCAATTCCAAAGTGCGCGCGCTCCGTGCACGGGCCCAGTCGACGATAGCGTTGACCAACATGCAGCCGATTCCTAAACGGCGGTGCGCCGGCGCAACCCACATCGACACTAAGTGTGCGCGAGTTGATTCATCGTCATCGAGATATCCACAGGCGATGCCACACGGGATACCCGCATTTATTGCGAGGTGTCCAGTGGATCCCTCGCCGCTCCACCGTGATGCGCGTTTTACCCAGTCCGTATCGGTGAGCTGTGACTCCTTGGCATAGGTAGAACTGAATGCGCTAGGCGTGTCCAGCAAAGCGCGCAACCGAATGTCTTTGAAAACTATGGCGTTCTGGGGCGTGAGGAGCTCAAGCGTGATCATCGTGCAGTAGCGTGAATTTACTTTCTCCGCGCGGGTTTCATCGATCGACCAGGGGCACCACCTTTTCTTGAAAAACTGCCAACTGATCCAGCTCGTTTGCCGGCGGCCATATAAACACCCGCTGAACACCTACGGCTTTATAAGCCGCGAGTTTGGCGGCGCAGACTTCCGGCGAGCCGACGAGAAGTCGCTCGCGGAGCTGTTCGGGAGGACGTTTCAACATCGGCGCGAGCGTCTCAGATAAAACTCGTTCTGCCTCGGACTTGTCTTCGGTGACGTACATGAACATCGTCACTAGTGCATTTGGAAATCTGGCCGGATCTTTGCCGACATTTTTGAGATAGTCACCTAGCTTGTCCAATCCCGTCTTAAATTGATCCGGCATCGTGTTGTACGCGGAAGCGAGCCACCCGTCTCCCAGTCGCGCGACCCGTCGTAGTCCGGCATCCGAACCCCAGCTCCCTATCCAGATCGGCGGATTTGGCCGCTGAAACGGCTTAGGCTCGAGATCGATTCCTGCCGTTGAGTAAAAACGTCCGGTGAAACTAACTCCGCCGACACCCCACAATGAGCGTAGAACCTGGATGGCTTCATCAAATCTCTTCCAGCGCTCCTCGTAATTCAGTGCCACGATCTCATAATCACGTTCTGAAGAACCGGGACCTACTCCCACGAATAATCGACCAGCGGAGAGAATATCGATGGCAGCCAATGTCTTGGCCATTTGCACCGGCCCCCGCACTACCGGAAGGACAACGCTCGTTCCGACCGCCATGTTGCCGCTGTGAAAGAGGATGGCAGCAAGAGCGGTCGGTGCATCGAGCCACGGGCGGGAGGAGATCAAATGGTCGTTCGTCGAAACCGCCTTAAAGCCCAAGTCCCGAGCGGTTTGCACGTACGCCGATAACCGCTCCAACGAAAACCGTTGGTTGTTGAAGTCAATGACGGGAAGGTGTGCGCCGTAATCCAATTTGGACACTCCCTTCTACAAAGCTACGTGCTCACGAGTCGTACAATGAAAGAAATAAAAGTGTACCGCTACTTGCCTCTGTAGACTTTTTCGAAAAATCCCTCGTCGTCGAGTTTCTTAAGCCAGCTGGGATCGACAACTCGCTCGGCTTTGACGGCGGCGACTTTCGGATTCTGCTCGCTCACGTATTTGATCACCATTCTGGTCCCTTCGACTGTCGGATACGGTTTCCGATCCAGTTCCTCCAGGGCTTCCGTGTAGAAATCTTCGGCGGCGTCGACATTGGGAAGTCGAAGATTTTTAGCCAGGACTTCCTTGACCGCTGGTTTGTTCTCTTTGTTGAAAACGTACGCGTAGCCTTCCACGACTGCCCGGGTAAAATTCTCGAACAGCTTCGGATTGGCCGCCATCTGATCCCGGCGCGCTGCAAGCACGGTGTTCTGATAGGGGATCTTCGCCTGATTGAGGTTCAATAGTTGGGTATACCCTTTGCTCACCATGGTTTTAGTGGCGAGCCGCTGCAACATCGCCGCATCGAGCCCTTTCTGTTCAAGAGCGGCCATGCGCTCGGGGTCCAGCCCGGTTTGCAGCAATACGATACGGTCGCGCTTGGCATCGAGGCCCAGATGGTCCAGAGCGATCAAGGCCGACACGTGGGAAGAACCGCCGAAGCGCGCGGTGCCGAGCCGCTTGCCTCTGAGATCTGCGGCCGTCTTGATGTTCGGTTGCGTAATCAAAGTAAAGGGCGAGGTATTGCTGATGCCGAGAAACATCGCGATATCCGCCCCGCCGGCAATCAAGCTCACCAGGGCAGCGGGCGCATTGGCCGCGACTTGGATTTCGCCGGCGGCTAACATCTGGCTTACCAG
>DASQUN010000470.1:0-5738 GCA_035641275.1 Candidatus Udaeobacter sp.
ACCGGTTTTTTTCCTTTGGTCGTGGCCATTCCTCTCGTGATTCTGGCGCTGACGGATCTGCTTTTTGAATATTTAGGTATATCCGAAAAAGCCACGGGTCCGGCCGTGGAAACGGAATTTTCCAATGAAGTGCCGCCTGAAGTGGCGCGGCGCCGCGTCGTCGCCATGTTTTCTTGGATCGCGGGCTTTATCGTGGCGGTTTATTTGGTGGGTTTCCCAGCCGCGATTCCACCCTTTATCTTTCTTTATCTAAAAGTACAGAGTCAGGTAAATTGGCTCAGATCCATAGCTTTGACGGCAACGGCATGGGGGTTTTTTCATGTCGTTTTCCAACGGATCGTGCAGCTACAGTTCGAGTCCGGAGTGATTCAAAGCTGGATGGGCTTGTGAGGTTGGCTGCCATGATCGGGGAGTATGGCTTTGAAAACTATGAATGGGCCAAGGTGGCCATAGACTCGATGCAAATCTAGTTTGAACGGAACGTTTTCAACGAACAGTAAACTTAGCGCCTGCTCCGACTTTGTATTCCAGATAGCAAATCTGCCCGGGCATGCGACGCGCACTGATCGCCTCCATAGAATTGGCAACACCCTTCATCGTTGCAGCGGCAGCGTGGCAGGCGTTTTCGCTCCTCGGACCCTTCCCGCAAAAGCTTTTCCCCGGCGTTGAAACGATCATTGCCACCTTTGTTCGTTTAACGGCGAGTGGAATTCTTCCGATCCATGCGCTCCACACGGTGCTCCGGCTGATCATCGCATTCCTTCTTGCTGGATTGGCTGGAGTGGCACTTGGAATCATTATCGGCCGGTACCGTTGGGCCGAAGATTTTTTCCTGCCGCTCGTCAGCATCGGCAATCCCATTCCCGGTCTGGCGTATGCTCCACTATTCGTTCTCTGGTTCGGGCTCGGTGATCTTCCGGCGGTCCTTCTCGTCGCGTTCGCAGCCGCTTTTCCCATCGTTCTCAACACGTGGACCGGCGTAAAAGCCGTAAAGGAGATCTGGGTCCGGGCGGCGTGGGCCATGGGCGCCACAGATCGGCAGCTCTTCGGAAAAGTCATTCTCCCCAGTGCCTTGCCGTATGTCCTTACCGGACTTCGCCTTGGCTTGGCTCGGGCATGGCGCGTGCTGGTCGCCGTCGAGATGCTGACCTCTGTCAAGCTCGGGCTCGGCTGGCTGATCTTCGGCGCGCGCGAGTTCCTCAACACGGACGTGATGCTAGCAGGCATCGCGGTGATCGGTATCGTCGGGCTGCTCCTCGAGAAGCTGGTCTTTCAGAAGATCGAACAGTCGACGATCGTTCGCTGGGGGATGATGCAAGCATGATGTCGCGCCGATATGCGTCGTCTCATATCGTTCTCGCTCGTCGCCGATCCTCACGTGCTAGATTAGTAGGCTGCTGAAAGATGGAGTGATGCTTTCGAAACCGATACTCTGGCGGGGGCGGCTCAACAAGTTAAAGGTTCAATGTCCCAGGTTCAAGGTTTGTCCCGAGCCCGGCGAGGGATCTAGATCCTTCGCATTCGCTCAGGACACGCTTTGAACGTTGAACCAACTCAAAACGCGGCACGAGAGCAGAGGTTATTCATGAAGATTGGAAGATGATAGGAAGAGACAATATGGGTCGGAGCACGTTCAGAGCGGTGATATCCGTCGGTCTTGCCTGCCTGATCTGGGAGGGCTTTGCCAGGAGTGGTCTCTTCGCCTCCGCGCTTTCGCCCTCTATCGTTGTTATTGGCCGCGCACTCGGTCGAATGCTTTTGAGCGGTGCTATGCTTGCCCACGTTGGCTACACGCTTTACCGCGTCCTCTCTGGACTCCTTCTGGCGTGTCTAGTCGGCGTTGCCATTGGCATTTTGATGGGCCGGTTTCGGCGGGTCGAGCGTTTCTTCGTGCCGTTGGTGAGCGTCCTTATGCCAATCCCGTCGCTGGCCTGGGTGCCGGTCTTCATACTCTGGTTCGGTCTGGGCAACGCGGCGACGATCGCGCTGGTCTTCTACGCCGCGGCCTTTCCGGTCATTTTCAATACTTGGACCGGCGTGCGCTCCGTAAATCTGATTTGGATTCGCTCGGCCGAGGCTATGGGCGCCAACGAGAAGGTTCTCTTCCAAAAGGTGGTCTTGCCCGGAGCACTCCCATTCATCATCACAGGATTTCGCCAGGCTTTCGCCCGGGCATGGATCGCAGTGGTCGGCGGCGAAATGATCGCGGCCACCTCCTGGGGCCTCGGTTGGGTCATCTTTGATGCCAAGGAGTTCCTCAACACCGATGTTATGCTGGCCAGCCTCGCCGTCATCGGGGTTGTGGGACTCGTCTTCGAGCGCGTCATTTTTGAGCCGTTGGAGCGGCAAACGGTGGGCCGATGGAATATGGTGAAGCCGGTTCAAGGTTAGCCCTTGCGGGTTTACTGTGAAAGAGTATTCACCACGGAGACGCCGAGTACACAGAGTTCGGAATATTTCCTAACGAGAAAACTTTTTCCTCAGCGACCTCAGCGCCTCCGCGGTGAGATATCCGAGTTCTAACTCATGCATCAGATCGAGCTGAGGAACATCAGCCTCAAATACGAATCCGTTGAGAACTCAGTGACGGCGCTCCGTGATATTAGCTTCAATGTCGAGGCCGCGGAATTCTTGTGCGTTGTCGGCCAGAGCGGCTGCGGCAAGACCACAATGCTCAACATCATTGCCGGTTTTTTGAAGCCCACCGAAGGAGAAATTCTGATCAGCGGAAAGCCAGTGGCCGGCAAAGGGCTAGATCGTGGCATCGTGTTTCAGGATTTTGCCCAGCTCTTTCCCTGGAGAACGGCTCAACGGAACGTCGAGTTCGGCCTGGAGATGAAAGGGATCTCGAAGGAGGAGAGAACAGAGATCGCGCTTCGATTTCTCCAGCTGGTGAATCTAGAAAAGTTCGCCCGCTCCTATCCACACGAGCTCTCCGGCGGCATGCAGCAGCGCGTTGCCATCGCGCGGGCGCTTGCCTATAATCCGGCAGTTCTGCTCATGGACGAGCCTTTTGCTGCTCTGGATGCGCTTACTCGTGAAGAGATGCAGCAGTTTCTGGTGGATGTCTGGAGAGAAACTAATAAGACGGTGATTTATGTAACTCACAATGTCGCAGAGGCCGTCTACCTGGCGGACCGCGTCATTATCCTTTCGCCCCATCCGGGAACAGTAAGGGCGGAAGTCAGGATTCAGCTGCCGAGGCCGCGCGATACTTTGAGCATCGAGTTTCTTGAATACCAAAAAAAGATCGTCGGTCACATCGTTGGCCGCGATCGATTTTAGATGAAAAACCAGTTGAGTGGGACATGGAGACTTTCATTCCGGGAATCGAAAATCCAAAAATTGAAATGAGAGTCAAGTGAAAATTCATAACCTCAAGCACGTCGGGCATCTCGATGTCCCCGGCGGCGGACAGGTCTCGGTCAAGAACGGTATCGCTTACATCAGCCACATGGCGCCACCTATTGGGACATCGATTGTAGATGTCTCGAATCCCAAATCACCCAGGGTTTTAGCGCAACTCGAGGTCCCGCCTAGCACACATTCTCATAAGGCTCGCGTAGTGGAAGATTTATTGGTCGTGAACCACGAACGCTACGTGAAAAATGCGGCCCCGATGCGGCCGGGATTCCGGATTTTGGATATTTCATCGGCGGCTAGCCCGAAGGAGATCGCCTTCATCGAGACGGGCGGCATCGGCGTGCATCGATTCGATCTGGATTCTCGCTACGCCTACATCTCGACTGAAATGGAAGGTTATATTGGCGCGATCACCGTCATCTATGACCTGGCGGATCCAACGAAGGCAAGAGAGGTCGGGCGTTGGTGGTTACCGGGTCAGTGGACGGCAGGACGTGAGCAACCGACATGGCACAGAGACGACCATCGAACGCATCATCCGCTGCGATGGGAAAACCGTCTCTACATTGGGTGCTGGTTGGGTGGTTTCGCGATCGTCGACGCAACAGATCTGACACGACCCAAGACGATCTCGATGTTCGATTGGAGCCCGCCCTATCTGGCGCCAACGCATACGGCGTTACGGATCCCGTTCAAGATCCGGGGTCGAGATTTTCTGGTAGTCACAGACGAGCACACCACCGACGACCGCTACACGGACCCGTCACCATTCATGTGGATCGTCGACATCACTGACGAGCGACACCCGATACCGGTAGCGAATTACATCGCGCCAGAGAGCGCTGTTGAGAATCGTGCCGGTCGATTCGGCTGCCATCAGCCACAGGAACAGGTGTACGATACGATCGTTGCTGTGACTTGGTTCAGTGGCGGCTTGCGGCTGGTGGATATTGCAGACCCTTACCGGCCGGTGGAAGTGGGATATTTTATCCCGGATCCATCCGCTGGCTATCCTTCGGCTCAAAGTAACGACGTCTTCTACGACGGCAATGGTCTCTTCTACGTTATCGATCGTTACGACGGCCTGGATATCCTAGAGCGTAAGAAGTGATCAATTGTTTTTGATTTCGGATTGGGAACATAACCGCGTGAAACTTTTTTAGACTTGGTTCTTGAATTCTCACTCCGAAAATCGAAAATCCAAAATAGCCTAGAGGAGGATAGACAATGGAACTGAGAAGATTGACGCGGCGTGAGTTTCTCATTCTTTCCAGCAGCAGCCTCGTGGCGGCAGGTGCTCTCGGGCCTGAAGTTCTCTTTGCGCAGAGCACGACCATCCGCCAGGGTTATCAGACCAATATCTGGGGGATGCCGACCTACTACCTGCTCCGCTCGGGTCATCTGGAGAAGCGACGACTGAAATTCGAGGAGTTCGCAGTACCCTCGGGCAATCTGACGATGCAGCAGATGGTGGCGCGCCAGGTGGACCTTGGGACCTATGCCGGCCAGTCTTTTGTGACCGGCCACGACAAGGGTGGACTCGTGGCCATCGCCCAGATCGAAAAAGTTGGCAAGACAGCGCGGGTCATGGCGCGAAAAGAGCTGAACGTTACCAAGCTTGAGCAGCTGCGCGGGCTCAAGATCGGCAATCAGGCGGGCTCTTCGACGGGCAACACATTCGTGGACATCATCGCGCCGCGGGCCGGGTTGAAGAAGGAGGACTATCAGGAGGTCAAGATGAACGTGAACGAGATGGTAGCCGCGGCGGCCGCCAAATCGATCGATGCGTTCGTGAGCGTAGACCCTTACTGCTCGATCGCCGAAGCCGAAGGGATCGCAAACACGATCGTCAACATGTACGACTACGATCCGATGCCGGTGTTCATGGCAGCCACGCCTGAGTTCGTCGAAAAGAATCCACAGGTAGTAGTGGAATATCTCAGAGCTTGGCTCGATGCGGGTAAAGACTTCAAGCAAAGTCCGGGCAAGGTGACGGATATGATCTACGGTTATTTCACCTCCCGGGGCTACAAGATGAACCGAGAGACCCTGGTCAAGGCCATGTCTAACGTCGAGGTGGAGCCTGGATTTCCTAGTGATCTGCGGCCCTATCTGCAGCAGATTGCGGAGGGACTCTTCAAAGAAAAAAAGATCAGCGCGATTCCCGATTGGAAGAAGGCCCTACGCCCGGAGTTTATGGAAAAAGCGCGCGGCTAGTCGAAATACATGTGAGCCACGATCCACATCCAGATATCACAAATGGGGTCTGCCGAGAGAGGTGACGGTGTTGCGAGGCGCCAATAATGACGGCGACTGTCTATAGCGGTACGCTTCGATATTTTAGGCAACGGTCGAGACGGACCAGCCGGTTCCGC
>DASQUN010000471.1:0-8805 GCA_035641275.1 Candidatus Udaeobacter sp.
TACGCCCACTTGCCGGCCAGAGGTGGTGAAAGAGCTCGCAGGGAGGTTTCGTGCGATTGGGGGAGAAGGCCACGGAGGTATTGCGCCGGCTTGAGGAGCGGCCCGGCTTTCCCGCTGCGCAACCGCATGAATAATCCGCGCTAGGCGCCTAAGGCTTTGCGTAACTGGATAAAGGCTTCGATCTGCCCTTCGTTGACTAAGATCTGATTGTCCTGCGCCTGATAGAGGCTGCGCTGGGTTTCGAGCAACGTCAGATAGTCGATGGCGCCGGCGTCGAAACGCGCCTTGGCGATGTCATAGGCATTCTGCGATTCGTTTACCGATTCACGTGACAGCAACGCTTGCTCGTTGTTGCTCTTGAGCGCGGCGAGCGCGTCTTCCACTTCCTGAAACGCGATCAGCACCGTCTTCTGATATTGCGCCGCCAACTCCTTCTGCCGGGCGGTGACGTTTTCCAAATTTCCCGTCAGCCGGCCGCCGGTAAAAATCGGCGCCAATATATTGGATGCGAGAGAAACCGCGCTGGCGGCCGGATTGCCGAATCCCGCCGCGATGCTGGCATCGGTGCCCAACGTCACCGAGGGAAAGAACGCCGCGCGGGCGGAACCGATGTCGGCATTGGCAGCCTTCAGTCCGGCTTCGGCGCCCGCGATATCGGGCCTTGCGGTCAAAAGAGAAGCAGGCGGCGTCAGGCTCACTTCCGGCAGCTTCAGCGAAGCCAGGCTCGCTTTCGGCGCTTGCAGATTTTGCGGCGCCTGGCCGAGTAAAATGGCGAGAGCGTTTGCAGCTGTGGCGCGCTGCTCTGCGAGGCTGGTGAGCGCAGCGCGAAGGCCGTTCACCGCCACTCTCTGTTGGGAGACTTCGAGTCCCGACACACTGCCGGTACGATAGCGCGCCTCGATGATGCGCAGAACTTCCTCGGCATTTTTCAAATTGCTTTCGGCGATGCGAATGCGTTCGTTGAGGCTGAGAACCTGCGTATAAAAAGCCGCGGTATCCGCGCTCACGATCAACCGCAGGGCGTCGCGATCGTGTTGAGTCGCGTCGGCCCGGTAGCTCGCCGCCGCTTTTTGATTGCGGTTCTTACCCCAAAGGTCGAGCTCGTAGTTGATGCTTCCGAGGCCGCGCGCCGCGCTGACATTGACCGGATCCTGAAAGCTTCGCGAAGTGCCACCGCTGGCATCGAGCGACGGATATAAGGGGGCGCCGGCGACCTTGACCTGGGCGCGCGCCTGCTCGATGCGATGCAGAGCGGCTGTGAGATCAAGATTTTGCGCTAGGGCGACCTTCATCACCCGGGTGAGATCCTCACTGCCCAAGTCTTCCCAGAACGGGCTTGGGTTCTGTTGCGATTTGAGCGCGATCCCGGGAACGCTGCTCCAGCCGTCCGGCACGGCCATTTGCGGCCGCTGGAAATCCGGCGCGAGACTGCAGGCCGACAATACTAACGAACCCAAGACCGTGCTACTAAGAAAATGCTTGCGCATAACCACCTCACTCTGAAGCCAAAGCCACAACCGGATCCAACTGCGCGGCCTTGCGCGCCGGGAGATAACCAAAGATCAATCCCGTCGCCGAGGCGCACACGAACGCCAGCATAGCCGGCGTGACCGAGAAGATCACGGTCATGCCGCTGTAGCGCAAGACCAGCCCAGCAATGACGCCGACGCAAATACCCAAAACCCCGCCCGCCGCGCACACCACCGCGGCCTCGATATTGAATTGCAAAAGGATGTCGCGCATGCGCGCGCCAGTGGCCATGCGGATGCCGATCTCGCGCGTGCGCTCGACGACGCTCACCAGCATGATGTTCATGACGCCGATGCCGCCTACCAGTAAGGAAATCGCCGCCACCGTGCCCAGGAGCAACGTGAACGTGTCTTGCGTCTCCATGGCCGCCTGGAGAATCGAGGCCATGTTACGGACACTGAAATCCTCGGCGCGGTGGCGCGTCTTGAGCAACGTCTCCACTCGTTCCTGTGTCGCTTCAATATCCGAAGCATCCGCGACCTTGATCGTGATGCTGCTCAGGTAGCTTTTGCCGAAAAGACGGATCAGGCCGGTATTGATCGGCACAAAAATGACGTCATCCTGATCGCTGCCGTTGGGCGACGCGCCCTTTTCGGTCATGACGCCGATGACCAGGAAAGGGACGTTTCTCAGCAGAACATATTGGCCGACCGGGCTGCCGCCGTCGGGGAAAAGAGCTTTGGCGACCGTGCGGCCGAGCACGACGACCGGGCTATAGAGCTTCATGTCGTCGACATTGAAAAACTGTCCTTCGGCGACCTTCCAATCTCGCGCGCTCGGAAAATCCGCGCCGGTTCCCTGCACGCTGGTTTGGTAGTCCATGTTTCTATAGCGCACGGTCATCCGGCCGCTCCGTTCCGGCAAAGCGGTTTCGATATTGGGCAGGGCCTTGATCGCCGCGGCGTCTTCGGGCACCAAGGTAGCGATATCGCCGGCGTTACGAATGCCGGCGCCACCGGGGCGCACCAGCATCAAGTTGGTGCCAAAAGCACTGATCCGATCCAGCACTTTCTGACGGCTGCCTTCGCCGACCGCGAGCATGGCGACGACCGCCGCCACGCCAATGATGATGCCGAGCAACGTGAGCACTGTGCGGAAAAGATTGACGCGTAGCGAGCGCCAGGCGGTCACCAGCGCTTCTTGCAGACTAACGGCAAAGCTGACTCCGCTCGCGTAATCTCGATTTTCATATTCGCTCGTCACAGTCCCTTGGTCCGGAACTCCGCTGTCCTCGGTGATCCGGCCATCCTGAATCTGCACGATCCGGCTGGCATGCCGCGCGACGTTTTCGGCGTGCGTAATGAGAATAATCGTCCGGCCCTCGGCGTGCAGTTGTTTGAGCAGCGCCAGAACCTCTTCGCCGCTTTTACTGTCGAGTGCGCCAGTCGGCTCGTCGGCGAGAATCACCGGTGGATCGTTCACCAGTGCCCGCGCAACCGCGACACGCTGTTGCTGGCCGCCGGAGAGCTCGGCGGGACGATGATCGGTGCGATCGCCGAGCCCAAGCCGCTGCAAAAGTCCGCTGGCGCGCTGCGCCCGCTTGTGCTTTGGCAGTCCGGCATAAACCGAGGGGATCTCGACGTTCTCCCCTGCGGTCGCAGTGGCGAGTAAATTATAACGCTGGAAGACGAAGCCGAACGTTTCCCGTCTGAGAGCAGCCAACTCGTCCGGCGAAAGGTGCGCCGCCTCTTTGCCCAACACCCGATAGCTCCCGGAAGTCGGGCGGTCGAGGCAGCCGATGATGTTCATCAGACTCGATTTGCCGGATCCCGACTGGCCCATGATAGCGACGAATTCGCCGCGATGCACCGTGAGCGAAACACCGTCCAGCGCGCGCACCGTCGCGTCGCCGTTTTGGTAGTGCTTATGGACGTCTTTCAGCTCGAGAATTTTCTCGTTCATAACTGCGGCCCTCGATTGAAGCGAGCCGCGCCGCCCCGCTGCGTGTTACTCGCGGCTGGAGCGGTGGGACTGCCCTGTGGACGGCTGACAAGGATGCGTTCGCCGGGCTCAAGGCCGTCTGTCACCTCAGCCTGCGTGCGCGTCTGCAGCCCGACGTGGACGACGCGCTGCTCCTCGCCGGAGTCCGTGGCGACCGAGACGCGATAAGCTTTGCCTTTTTCGTTATCCTGTTCCCGCACCCGACGGGTCAGCGCCTCTGCCGGAATGATGGTTGCGTTTTCGGCCTTACCGAAGATGAAGAAGACCTGGGTCGTCATGCCGGTCATGAGTTGCCGGCCTTCGTTTTTGGCATCGATCAAGACGTCGTAAAGCACAACGTCGTTGGCAATCTGCGGCGAAGGCAAAATCTGCCGCACCTTGCCCTGCCAGCGGCGCTCGCCGTTGCCGAGCGTCGTGAAATAGACGGGCATCCCCTCTTTGAGGCGGGTCACGTCCGCCTCGGCCACTTGCGCCCGCACGGTCATGAGATCGAGATTGGCGATTTGAAGGATTGTGGGCGCGCTCTGGTTGGCGTTCAATGTTTGGCCTTCGCCGGCTGGCAGGGTTGTGACGGTGCCCGCGATCGGCGCGTAAATTTTCGTGAAGCCCAGATTCGTGCGGTTGCCCCGCAGGTTCGACTCGGTCTCCTGGATTTGCGCCGCGATTGAGTCCACCTGGGCCTTGGCCACTGCTGCCTGTGATTCGCTTTCCTGTAAGACCTGTTGGCTGACGGCATTGACGGCGATTAGATCCCGGTTACGCTTGAGGTTCTGCTCCGCCAGGGTCAACTCCGCTTTCTGTTGGGTGAGCTGCGCTTTGAGGCTGTTGATGCGGGCTTCGTTCGCCTCCACCTGGGTCTGAATGACGCGCGGATCGATCTCGGCGAGCAATTGACCACTGGTCACCGTGCTGCCGATCTCCACGTGGATCTTCTTGAGCTGGCCGGACACCTGCGTGCCGACATCGACGAACCGTTTCGCCTCCAGCTTGCCCTGCGAGGTTACGACTTCCTCAATGGTTCCGCGTGTAACCGCGATCGGGCGCAGCGCATCCGTTTGGGGCGCTCGCGCCGCGCTCGCATACCAGTAAAAGCCTCCGCCAACCAGC
The DNA here is from genome assembly GCA_035641275.1 of Candidatus Udaeobacter sp. Taxonomy (GTDB): domain Bacteria; phylum Desulfobacterota; class Binatia; order UBA9968; family UBA9968; genus DASQUN01. The sequence goes on from DASQUN010000471.1 coordinate 4,579, forward strand.
GTCAGGAATGCCAAAATGCTAATGATTTTGCCGAGTCGTGTTTTTCGTAGATTGATGCTCCACTTCATCCTGTATAGCCTCCCATACGGCTTCTTGTTGTTTATACGAACCGCCCAGCAAAAATCTCCGCTGGCAGAGTCATACACAAACAACCTGCAAAAGCACGACCTTGCTTGCTGAAACTAAGGCAAATTCTAGAGATTGATCTGCCCTGGGCCGCTTGCGAGGGAGGGGGAGGGTGAGGACTCAGTTGCGCGGCGGTCGACGGAGTACTTTCGCCAGCTCCTTGCGATCCTCCGGCGGCAGGCTCTTGGCAAGCTCTTTCATATTGTCCGACATCTGTCGGCCCAGCTGCAGGCGCAATTGCTGGAATTTGTTCACCTGGCGGTCGTAAGCGGCTTCATCGAAAGGTTCGGCGATAAGTATACGGATCGCCTCTTCTCGGGCCTGCTGCATCTGCTGCCGCAGCGGTTCGCCGGCCTTTCTCATGTTCTCCATACTTTCACCGAACCGGCTTCGTGTTGGCTCCGGCAACTTTTTAAGATCCGCCTTCAGCCGATCTTGAAAGGAAGGCCTCCCCTCAAACCGTTGCGGCAACGCGCCGAGAACAACGCCAAGCAAGAGAACGTTTGCGATAATCGAGACTAGAAATGAAATCTTTAACTTCTTGGTCATAAGATCGCCTCGTCAGCGTACAGGAAATCTTCGGCATTGACCGAGATTGTGTCGGCGTCCCAAGTATCGTTTAAAGGATTATTCAAGCCGACGACGAAACCCAGAACTAGCGTCGCAGCCAACACATAGGCAGGTTTCGGCAGGTGAAATTCGGCAAACAGCCTTTTGATCCACTGCGCGAGCGTACCCGTCTCAACCTGAGGTATGGCTTCAGCTTTCAAAATGATCCGCTGGGCGAGATCCGGACTCGCAGACTCTATACGTCGGGACTGCAACATGGCCTCTAGTTTTTCATCTTGGTTAGTCATAACGTCCTCACAAATAGACTTTCATACGTTCTTTAAGCGTGGTCTTGGCGCGCATGATCAGCGATTGCAGCGCCTTTAGATTGAGCCCCATCACATCCGCCGCTTCCTGATTGCTCAATCCTTCGTCGAAACAGAGATTCAAGGCCGTTTGTTGCCGTTCGGGCAGCGCGGCGATCTCTCTTTCCAGTATGTTTTGTTCTTGGGTTCGAATCACCGTTGCTTCGATTGTTTCTCGCTCATCGGCAAAAGGCGCCTCCTCGTCCAACTCGACGGGCCGCTTCTTCTTCTGCCAGTCGAGAGACAAATTCACCACAATGCGATAAAACCAGGTAGTGAATTTGCTCTTTCGCTCCGGCTGCCATCTCACCGGATCCTCCCACAATTTTAAAAAGGCCTCCTGCACGATATCTTCCGCGGTTTCCTTGTGTTGCACGTATCGATAGGCAAGCCGGTAAAAGCGCTTGTTATGCCGCCGCACGAGCTCAGCGAAGGCAAAGTGGTTGCCATCCTGAATGAATGCGAGCAGTTCCTCATCATCCTTCTCAGCCCAGTCCGCCACCATAGGGTTGGTTTCGCGTCGCGCCCGCTTTGACGCAACGGGAAGATCTTACAACCATACAGTTTCACAACAAAAACTCTAGGCTTCATCTTCGTCAAAACCTCGCTCCGGGCGCCCAAACGCGGACTTCTAAATGTTGATACGAATGAGATCGAAAAAGTATCCGCGGTGCCACCCGGCTTTCTAGAGGACGTCGAAACGGTCGTAGGTCGTTCGGTAAGTTGGCGTACAACGCAGTGTAGATTGGCGGATCAGAGCCGAGCCATTTGTGTTCAACGCCAATGATGCAGTGATCGAACCTGGCAAGGTGCCAGAGGTCTCAAAGCCCTAGCGCGCTTGACGGACCTCTTTCATTCGACCTATGGTAGTCAAATCGAAATTCGAGGAGGCTATCCCATGCCCGCGGACTTTATAAATATTTTGGATCTTCCTGAACTGGAAATCGGTCACAGCAAAAAGGTGCTCTTCAGCTCAGATCATTTTCATACTTGGGTGCACGGGGACTATCCCGGAACCAAAGGTCCCATGCACAAGCATACCGCCGATCAACAGTTTTACTGCGTTAAAGGCGAGTGCACTTTCCATTTTCCCGAAGGTTCGTCAAGAAAGCTGACTCCCGGTATGCTGGTAACGATCCCTGGCGGCCAGCTCTATCAGCTCGATAATACCGGCGACGAATATATGATTCTTCTCGGGGCGCGGGCCGAAGCGGCCGGCAAGCCCCGCTTTGCTAACAATGACAAGGTTGTCACCGTGAGCGATTACGCGCTGAGTGACCTCGATAAAATCACGGCGGCCGAGGAAAAGAAGGCCAGGGCCCGAATGAAAGCTTGAATTTGGCGGCGGCTTTTCCTTAGCGGCCGATGTTTGGCTGTTCCCGACGTGATTCGGGCAAATCGGAGGGAGCGAGAATGGCGACACTTATCACCGGACTGGGTTTGGTTGGCACGTCATACGCGCAGCTCGCGTTGAAACGCGGTGAGGCTATCGTCTTTTACGATATCGCGCCGCGTAAAGATTTTTTGGCGAAGAAGCTGGGAACGGCGAATGTCACTGTTGTACAGCGAGACGTGCGCGACCTGCCGGCGCTGGTCGAAACGATCCAAAACCATAAAATCGACAAAGTCATCCATACCGCTGGCCTCATTGGCGGCAAAGTGGCGCAGCCGATCTACACCGGCATGCAAATCAATGTCATGGGAACGATCAACGTCGCGGAGGCCGTGCGGCTCACGGGCGTGAAACGCCTCATCCAAATCAGCACGATGGGTGTTTACGACCGCCGTCTCGAGGGCCCGCACGCCATTGAAGAAAACTTCTACCGCGGACCCGGGGAAGCCTATGGCAACTCCAAAGTCGCGAAGGAACTGATGGTAGAAGCTTATCAGCGCCTCTATGGATTTGAACTGATCATTCTTCGACTCGCCAATGTTTATGGGGTCGGTCACTTTGCCGGCGGTTCCGGCGGCGGCGAAATGGTGCAGAACCTTCTTCAAACCGGAATCAAAGGCGGCGTCGCCAAGATAAACCAAGAGCAAGCTCGCGACTTTGAATACATTTATTACAAGGATCTCGGCCGTGCTCTCGACCGAGCCGCAACGGTCGGTCTCTCAGCGCCAACCGTACTGAACGTCGGTACGGGAGTCATCGTCGCATTCGATGATCTCGTGAGGACGGCCGAAAAGCTGTTGCCGAAGCTCGAGGTTGAAATCATTCCCGGCACGAAACCCCGCTCCTCCAAGCAGCCCATGGTCATTACCAAGGCCAAACAAGTATTGGGCTGGGAGGCCGAATATGACTTGGAAGCCGGCTTCAAAGACTACATCGAAGAACTAAAAGCATTAGGTTAGGCGATCGCCGGCATTCAGCTGCCGCTCAGAATGACAACGTGCCCCGCCTTCCGCTTTTGTACGTCTCGTAGCGAATTCTTTGCCCGTCGGTTTCGATGAGAATGGCGCCATCCTGATCCGTCCGAAAGATATGTGCGCCGATTTCTTGATAGCGTGCAATGACTTCCTCCCGCGGCAAGCCCCCGGCGTTACGGGCGCCGGCCGAGAAAACTGCCAACTTGGGCTGTACTGCGGTAACGAACTCTGGCGTACTCGAGATCGCGCTTCCATGCCGAGGAACTTTCAAAATGGCGCTTTTCAGCTCGCCGGTTTTCGCCTGCAAGGTTCGTTCGTCGCGTTTGTCGATGTCTCCCGTAAACAGCCAACGGATTTTGCCGAATTCCACGCGCATCACCACCGAAACGTCATCGCTCACTCCGGCCAATGGATAGAGAACACAAAGGGTCGCTCCGTCGATGACACGACAAGGTTCCTGGTCATTTAACGTCATCTGCTTGATTTTTTTCTTTTCCAACGCTGCCTCTAGATCGTCAAACCTCTCAGTCCGGCCTTTTGCCGGTCCAGACCAAAACTCGGCTGGCGCAAACTCGTTGACGAGCGAGCGCATTCCTCCATAGTGATCGATCCGAGCGTGGCTAACGAAAAGGTAGTCGACTTTGAGAATCTTACGAGAGCGTAAAAAGGGCGCCACGATCCCTTCTCCCGTATCAAAGTCACCGATACTCGTGCCGCCCGCATCGACAACCAGGACCTTTGAACCGGGCAATTCTACCACGGCGGCGTCTCCTTGGCCGACGTTGAGGTGGGTGACCCGAAGCTCTCGGCGGTGCCATCT
>DASQUN010000472.1:0-3260 GCA_035641275.1 Candidatus Udaeobacter sp.
GCCGTTTCTACCGCCTTCTTCGCCCACCGCAATCGATTTTGCCTGGGGAGCGGCCAGTGGCCTGGCCGGCGGCATTGGCGTAGCCCTGCTCTATCGCGGTCTGGCCATCGGAGTGATGAGCGTCGTCGCTCCCGTGACCGCCGTCTCAGCCGTCATCATTTCCCTGGTCGTGGGAGTAGCGCTCGGGGAGCGGCCGACAGAGCGAGCCATCCTGGGTGTCCTGCTGGCCATCGTGGCCATCGTCCTGGTAAGCCAGACCGAGCATGTCGAAGAGGGGAAGCGCGCCACGACCGGACTGCCGATCGCCATCACCTCCGGCATCGCCATCGGTATTTTCCTCGTTTTTCTAAAGCAAACCGGGCCGTTGGCCGGTCTGTGGCCGCTGATCGCCGCGCGCGTCGTGGCGGTCGTCTTCTTCATCATGGCCGGCCTGATGACGCGGGAGAAGCTCCTGCCGCGGCGCGAGTCAATCCCCGTCGTCATCGGCGGCGGTGCGCTGGACATTCTCGCCAACATTTTCTATCTGCTCGCTGTCCGGCGCGGGCTTTTGAGCATCGTGGCCACGCTGACCTCGCTCTATCCGGCCAGCACGATCATCCTGGCCCGGATCGTCCTACGCGAACGCCTCCGCCTCCTGCAACAGGCCGGCGTGGCTTGCGCCGCGGTGGCCATTGTGCTGATCGTGTCGGGTTGACGGCGCGCTGGTAGAATGGCGTGATCTATAATCTCCGGAGTTGCGATAGTTCATGGAGGGATGCCAGATCGAATCCTTATGACCGATCCTTTTAACAGCCCTTCGAGTCAATTACGGTTTGATGTTTTCATGCATCAATATAAACTGGGGCTATGATGATTCGTTTGAAAGCCGAATCTCGCGCCTGCTTGCTCGACAGCACCCAACCTGGGTCTCTCGTGCACGAGCTGCTCGCTGGAGCTCCCGTTATCAGGAGGCCCGGCGACCCGCCAGGTGGCCTTTACGAGATAGACTGCAGCGACGCGGATTGTGAGGAATTCAAGATGGTGGCCTCCAGGCATTGTCGCGACGCTCTGCTCGAGATCGAAGCGGAAATCAGCCGTCAGACTCGCGGATGATGCGCCTACGCTTTCTTCCTCGCAAAGCCGCACCGCTGTCCGGACCAGATACCGAAACCGAGCGCCAAACCTATGATGCGAACGGTAATGAATTTAGCATTTGCCCGTCTTGGACTCGCGCTTTTCTTGCCTGCGGTAATGATCACCGCGCTTGAGGTACGAGCCGAATCAGCGAGGGTTGAGCCTAGCCTTCAGGCTCGCGCCTTGGAACGAGCGAAAGGCCTGCCCCGACTGCAGAGCTTGCTGATCTCAATCGACGGCGAGCTCGTCGAAGAACGCTACTTCAACGGCGCCCGCGCCTCGCACACGGCGAATCTCAAGTCCGCTTCCAAGAGTATTTTGTCTGCGCTCGTAGGCATCGCTTTCGATCGCGGCTACTTCAACAGCGTTCGGGACAGCATCGATAAATTCTTCCCCGACCACCTAACGGGCACAGACGATGCTAAAAAGAAAAAGATCACCATCGAAGACTTATTGACCATGCGCTCGGGCCTTGAGAGCACCAGCATTGTAAACTATGGCCGTTGGGTGCAGAGCAGCCACTGGGTCCGCTACGTGCTGGCGCGCCCGCTGGTCGACGAACCAGGCGGACAAATGATCTACAGCACCGGAAATTCGCACCTGCTCTCCGCGATACTGACGAAAGCCACCAAGATGAGCACGTTCGAATTCGCGCGTCGATACTTGGCCGATCCGCTCGGCATACCGATGACGCCGTGGATGCGCGACCCACAGGGCATCTACCTCGGTGGTAATGAGATGCATTGGACGCCTCGCGGCATGCTCGCATTCGGCGAGCTTTATCTTAACGGGGGTCGAGCCGGTGGCAAACAGGTAGTGTCGGAAACGTGGATCAGAGACTCTCTCAAGCCACGCACCCGATCGAGCTGGAGCGGCCGCGAATACGGTTACGGCTGGTGGATCGATACACTCGGCGGCCACGCAACGTATTACGCCTGGGGACACGGAGGGCAGTTCATTTTCGTGGTCCCGGCTCTGAAGTTGGTGGTGGCCACAACGTCATTACCGTCACCCGGAGATGGACGACGGGAGCATCAGCGCGCCGTCTACGACCTCGTGGAGCAGGATATCGTACCCGCGGCGGAGATAAATCGGCTCGCCATCCGGCGGCCCCAGCCAAAACGTCAACTGGGACCGTTGGTGGACGTTGTTGATTAGCTACAATAACTTTCTTGACCTAAGACCGCCGATCAATCCGATTCCGAGCAGCCCCCACGGCGCCTGATTACTATTTTTGGAGTCGCAATATTGAAAACGGTACTATTCTCTCCAATGCGGTGGGTAAGTGCGCTGGTAATTCGGTAGCGCTTCGATGCGCTGCACCCATCTGGCGATGTTGGGAAAGGTTTGTGACAGCGGCAGCAAGCCTAAATTGAACGGCTGGGCGGCGTCTTTGGACGCGGCGCGCAAGAGCAGCTGGACCAATGGAAACACGCCGATGTCCGCGGCAGAAATCGTATCGCCAACTAGCCAATGCGAACCGTCCAAGCGCTCATCGATCATCCTGAGCTCGTGACGAAGCGTTTGCGCGGCCTGTTGGATCTCTTCAACTTTGTCCAATCCTTTGCCAAAGAAGATCGGGCGAACGACTTTGTCGCCGGCACTCACGACATAGGATTCACATTCGGCGAGCGCGCGCCACATCAAACCGGTTTCCTCGGGCGTTTCGCCGAACAGCGGCGGATCAGGATATTTGCGATCAAGGTAACTCATGATTGCGAGCGACTCGTAGACGACGAAGTCTCCATCTTTGAGAGTGGGAACTTTGCCGCGCGGGTTGAGCTGGAGATAAGCCGGCGCTTTGTTTTCGCCTTTGGAAAACTCCAAGAGTTTCGATTCATACGCCAGCCCCTTCACTTCCAGCGTCAGCATAACGCGCCAAGCGAAGGGACTGCCGCTGCCCCAATAAAGTTCGATTGCCATGATTCGCCCTCCCGTGCAATTTAAACGTTTATCATCTCGTCACGCCTTCGACAAAAGCAAATTCACTGAGTCCGGCAAATTCAAACGGATTATACCTTCATTCTGAACGATTCACCTCTGTCTATTGATTGCAAGCGATAGCGATGACAAGGGCGATGAAGCTCACGACTGCGAGTCCCGCTCGCGCCACGTGCGAATACTCCCAGCGGTCTCGCGACTCCGTC
>DASQUN010000473.1:0-3115 GCA_035641275.1 Candidatus Udaeobacter sp.
GAGCGGTATCTTGAGCGTGCTAAGATTTACTACGACGCAGCGCCAGCAAAGGAGTGTGCCGATGGCCATCACAAACAGAGACTCGGGAACCAATGTCCATGAGATCGCCGAGCGGATTTACCGTGTCAACACGCCCATCGCCATCGAAGGCGGTCCCGGCGCATTCTCATTCAACCAGTATCTGATCGTCGATGACGAGCCGCTGCTCTTTCACACCGGCCCGCGTAAAATGTTTCCGTTGGTCCGCGAGGCCGTTGCCAGTGTGATGCCGCCGGAGCGGCTTCGGTATATCGCTTTTTCACACGTCGAGGCGGACGAATGCGGCTCGCTCAACGAGTGGCTCGCTGCTGCGCCGCGCTCGGTGCCCCTGTGCGGCAAGATCGCAGCGATGGTATCGATCGACGACCTCGCCGACCGGCCGGGCCGGGCCCTCGGCGACGGCGAGACGCTGTCCCTCGGCCAACATTCGCTGCGCTGGTTCGATACGCCGCATCTGCCGCACGCCTGGGAATGCGGTTTCCTGATGGAAGAACGGACTAAGACGCTCCTCTGCGGCGACCTGTTCACCCAGCCCGGCGCCGGCGAGCGACCGCTCGTCGAGTCGGACATTCTCGGGCCCAGCGAGGCGTTTCGCCGCGAGCTGGACTATTACTCGCACACGAAAGACGGCCGCGCGATGATCGAAAGACTCGCCGCGGCCGGACCCACGACGCTCGCATGCATGCATGGCAGCGCCTGGCGCGGCGACGCCGCGGCGCTCCTGCGCGCTCTCGGCGACTCGCTTTCGCAGTAAGCCGCGTTTCAGATTCCCGATCCGAGCACGAGCCGTGGCACGAACACGAAGTGAGCACATCTCATCAGTAAATCAAGCGGAAGTTCGGCAACGCTGGGCCGCACGCGGATTTTCCTGCGACCTGTGGGTCGACTCGTCATCGGGGGTCGTTTAGACCCACTTCCGCAGGGAAACGTTTTCAAAAGCCCCTTGCTTACGTTGTTCAAAAGACTCAGAGGCGAGGCGCGCGTAGGATCGACGAGCGGAGGCGCACTCCCGTGGTACGTTGGAGTGAGGCGACCAAGCGCAACGAAGCATGTGAGAGCTTTTCAACAGCGTGAGAAAATTCGAGATGAATGGCAGAGATATTGTCTCCAGATAGGCGAAGAGCTGCTCATTCCCGCCGGCACAGCCCACACCGCTCGCAACGTTGGAAAGACCACCTCTAAATGGCTCTACGGCTACAAGCGACAGTAAATCAGCCTTCCTCCTCACTGACGATCGAGTATTCGTCAATTCAGCCATGTAAGCGTGACCTACGGTCGGCTACGTTCTGATGTCTAAACGGCAGCCGATCCGTCTGACTTCCCATGGGAGCCGCTTTTCGAAGAGTGGTCGCTGTGCCTTCAGCAGAACGACGATGCTCCCCGGTTTCGTCATTTGCGCATTTGCGCAATTGAGCAAATATGACGAAGCTCACTGTATCGAATTCCAAAACCATAAGAGCGTCGCGCTCTATCTCTTCGGACGAACCGTTCAGGGCGCTCTAGCCGGATATACGAATGTCGGCTATTACACGGGTGAGACCCGAGCGGAGATCAAAAAAACCAATAAAAAGCACCGGTAGCTTTCGATGACGGTCGAAAAGGCAGAGCTCGTTAATATTGGGCCGAAGGAAGCCCGCAAGCGCCTGCTCATGGGTGTCGCCATGCTCGCCATAAGCGTCGTCCTGGCGATCATTTTCACGTATGCAGGTGTAAGCCGCGGGTGGTATTCGGTGCTATTTCTGCCGTTCTGGATGGGAACTCTCGCTCTTTTGCAGGCTCGCAAAAAGACCTGAGTCGTTCTCGCCGCGCGCGGCGCGCGCAAGATGAACGGCACCGAAGAGGCGCTCGGAGATGAGGCCGCCGAGAAACAACTGCGCTCCCAGGCCCGTTGGATCTATGTCAAATCGGTGATTGCGGCGCTAATACTAACTGTCCTTAGCTTCTTTTTTGCGAGCGTATTGACCGAGGCGGCCCGTTCCTCCAAGGGTTTGAGCCTGGAACAAGCGGCCGATTTCCTGATTCGGCACGGCTACGCTCTGCTGTTCGGGTGGGTGCTGCTCGAACAGATGGGTTTGCCTATCCCGGCTGTTCCTCTGTTGATTGCAGCCGGCGCGCTGGCCGGCGCCGGCAAGATGAATTTGACGTTCGCGGTCGCCTTGGCATTCATCGCGGTTATTTTGGCTGACCTTTTCTGGTACTCTCTCGGCCGTTACCGCGGCGGGCGCATACTGAAGCTACTGTGCCGCATTTCTCTGGAACCCGACTCATGCATTCGCCGAACGGAGAATCTTTTCGTCCGGCACGGCGCCCATTCTTTGCTCGTTGCCAAATTTGTACCCGGCCTGAATACCGCGGCACCGTCTCTAGCGGGAATCTTTCGCATGCCCATGCGGCGTTTCCTGATCTTCGATTCTCTGGGCGGACTGCTCTGGGTCGTCACCGTCACGCTTGGGCTTGATTTTCAGCGATCAACTCGAGCAGATCGCGGTCCATGCACTGCGCTGGGGCGGTTGGCTGGTCGCAGTCCTGGCCGGAAGTTTGGCAGCTTATGTTTTGTGGAAGTTCATCCAGCGCCGGCGCTTCCTTCGTCGGCTGCGGATTGCGCGCATCGCTCCGAAAGAATTAATGGACAAACTCACGGCCGGAGAAAACATTTCAATCTTGGACTTGCGCCAGCCCATTGATATCGAGGCGTTTCCTCAGATAATCCCGGGTGCGCTTCGTATAGCTATGGAAGAGATCGAAGAGCGCCACGGAGAGATTCCCCGCGATCGCGACGTCGTCCTCTATTGCTCGTGACCCAACGAAGCGACCAGCGCCCGGGTGGCGCTGCTGCTGCGAGCCAAAGGAATCACCAGCGTCCGCCCGCTCGAAGGCGGGATCGATGCCTGGCTAGCGCACAATTTCCCATTTGTTACCGAAAACCTCGTCAAGAAACCCGTTGTCCTCTGAGAGAAGGTCTCCGTTATTGTCCTTGACAACTGACAGGCATCGCCGGTCCCATGAACTCAGCCTACTCCGGGTCCCTGTGGTGAGATCGATTGTCAATCCAAAAGTAGCTTACTGTGGCGATGCC
>DASQUN010000474.1:0-11196 GCA_035641275.1 Candidatus Udaeobacter sp.
GTCTCGGATGACGGTTGTTTAGCCACGGGGAGGGCCCGCCATTATTTAAGGAATTGGCTTTGGAAATATTCGACCCATTCATTGCCCTGATCGTAGAGAACATCCGGGTTGATGTAATTGGCTTTTTTGAATCTGCCACCGCCGGGTTTGAGGTCCGCCTGTAGCGCGGGAATCTCCGGATGCGAGGGGAGATAATTCGACACCTGAACGATCTTCTGTCCTTTTTTGGATAGCAGAAAGTCGAGAAACAACATGGCCGCATGTGGACGAGGCGAATTCTTCGCCAACCCGATTGTGTTTATGGTCGCCGTCACCGGTTCCAGTGGCTGCCACTCCACCGGTGCCCCAGCTGCTTTGCTGATGTAAGCATGATGATTAAAGATCTGTACCGCCAGCGGATATTCGCCGGCGATCACCAGGTCGAGAATCTGTCTGGCGCTGGCGGTGCTTTTGGCGATATTTTGACCCCTCAGCTTTTGCAGGTACGCCTTCCCAGCTTCCTGTCCCATCGTCAGGAGAATGTTGCCGATGAACTGGGGCGCGCCGGAACCGCGGCTGGTTGACCACATCATCTGTCCTTTCCAACGCGGGTTCAGCAGATCTTCATAGGTCTTTGGCAGCTCATGCGCCTTAACATTGCGGGTATTGTAACCAAGGGTCATGAAATAGATGTTGGTGCTACCCCAGAAACCTTTAGAATCTTTCAGTTCGGCGGGATACTCGGCCAGATGAGGAGAATAAAATCGCTGCATAAATCCTGCCCGTTGCACCATGCTGGTAGCCGCGCTGCCGCTGATGACATCGACGTCATATCTCTTGGCCTGGTACTCGGTGAGGACCCTTCGTGCGATGTTCTCCGAATTGCCCCGGAAAAAATCAACCTGGAGGAAGGGATACTCCTTTTCAAAGCCTTCTTTGAGTGGGCGCACGACTTGATCGACAATCAATCCGGTGTAGAAGGAGACTTTGCCTTCTTTTTTGGCGCCCTCGACGAGAAGTTTTTGGCGGTCGGGGGATTTCATCATGGCAATCTCTTCGACTGAAGCGGCACTGGAAGATCGCAGCATGCAGGATGCCCCGATGATCATTCCCATGACGAGATGGAAAACGGATTTCCTAACCCGTCGGTTTTCAATTCTCATTCGCGCTCCTTTGCTCGGTCATTGGGTTGACTCATTGCCTGTTTTTCGACCGCGCCATGTGGGCCGCGAGGCTCACGCCCCTTGCTCAATTTAGCTTAGACCGAAGCTATTCTTACTGCCGGCGCGCTGTCAAGGTTAGAAGCGCTGTGGCGAGAAGCCAAAGTGTCGATAATCACTGCCAGAGTTTTCTGATGAAACCGCTTTTCTCCAGCTCGTCCAAAAAGCTCGTATCCATGAACTCCTCCGGCTTGCGATTCTTTGCCTTCGGATTCGTCTCGGCAACCAGCTTCAGAGCGTTTTCGACTGCTTTGACGGTCAGAGTCGGAACTCTTTTTATATACTTTGACGTGAAAAGATCGTAAGTCGCGGCCAATAGTTCCGTATCCTGAACGCCTCCATACCGTCTGAGGGCTTGGATGCCCATTTGGCGGTCTGTGAGTAGCCGATGGGTTCCTTCTAGATAAGCTCTGAGATATCTTAGGACCACGTCTCGGTTAGACCTAGCGTATTGCCGACTCACGGCTACGGTGGTTGTGGGCACCTCGATTCCGGACTCCGCGAGATCATAGAGCGGTCTGAGACCCGCCTTTTCGGCGTATAGGGAACTCGGAAATGAAAACACGCCGGCATCCACCTTTTTTTGCAGAACAGCAGGGACCAGATCTGACAGCCGGCCGATTTGAACAAGGGTGACGTCCCTTCCGGGCTCCAGTTTCCATTTTTCCAACACGGGTCTGATGGCCAGGTCCGTTAGCGAGCCAAAACGCGTGATGCCGATCGATTTGCCCTTGAGCGCCGCAGGACCTGAAATGCTGGGATGCGCAATGAGCTTTAGAAGGTGGGTTTCGATCGAATTGGCGATCAGTATGAGATCCGCACCGCCGACAGAAGACTGCAAGGAAACGATGCCCGAGGTGCCGGTGAAATCAAGTTGTCCCGCGACATGGACGTGAACCATTTGGACGCCTTGGATGTATATGAGTTCGGCATCAAGGCCATGCTTTTCGAAAAGGCCCGCCGCTTTGGTCACGAACAGCGGGTACATGCTCGCGCTCGGCGACGGATAGCCGACTCGAATCCTCGTCAAACCGGCGCCGGCGGCAGCCGCTGGTGGGAGCTTCCCACCGCCACCAGTCAGCAGGGCCAAAACAAGCACAAAGATTCTCACTCGAAGCATGAAGATCGTCACCTCCCGGCACTTCCAGTCTCGCGCCTTGAACATATTACAAGCCGTCGAGAACAATTGGGACAGCCGCTATTTCAGAACCGTCTCGGCAAATTTTCCCGCTGGCACTCTGACTTTGGTGTACTTGTCTTCGAGATGATTTCGCACCCGGTGGTATTCCTCGAGCGTCAGCCCGTCCTTCGCGGCTTGAACACCGAGCTCGTTCAGCCATTTGGTATCGACATCGAGCCGGCGCGTGCCATTTTGCATGACTCTCCCGTACCAATCCTGGCCTTCTCTGCTGAGAAACCAATTGACGAAGACCTTCGTCGCGTTAGGATGCGGGGAATCTTTTACAATACCCAAAACACCGAAGCTGTTGCTCGCGGGCAATCCTTCCTTGGGCGCTGGCACCGGTTTTATTGGCAGACCGGCTTTGACGAACGGTTCAGCCTGGCTCCTCCCTATGCCGAATGCCACGGCGACCTTGCCTTTGGATAGTGTATCCGTGAGTTGCCGCAAATCGCGGGTTAAGAAGAGATCCTGCTGAGCTAGCTTCTTGAGAAATTCCTCGCCCTTCACATCCCACATAAACGACCAGATCGACTGTCCAGAGCTAGGAACACGCGGATCGCTGAAACCGATCTTTCCCTTCCACTTGGGCGAGAGATACTCATCGAAAGACCGCAACTCCTCGGGCTTTGCCAACGTGGAGTTGTACCAGATGCCGTGGGTGCTTACATCCGCCAGAAAAGAATAAAGAAAGCGATGGGTGCTAAGATTATCCTCCCAAATATGGCCGCCCCACCATTCTTTCGGATCCTTGACCTCGGGAAGAACCAGGAAAGTCTCTATCGGCTCCAGCATGCCGCCGTGCGCGAGCGTCACGGCGGTGCCGGTCCCAACGATCAAGGCGTCAAAAAAACTCACCCCTGCCTTACGTTCCGAAGCTATTCGGCTCGCATTGCGCGGCCCGGGCGCCGATACCAGCTCGGCTTTTAAACCGAACTTCCGCTTCAGAACTACCTCCATTTCTCTTCTCAGCTCGATGCTGGGAGGGATGGCAATGACGAGTTTGCCCTCCTTCTTGGCAGCTTCGAGAGTTTTGTCCCATTCCGGTGGCCGCCTCACTTCCCCCGCGAAGGCCGGCGCACCGAAATAAAAACCCAGCGCCATCGCCATCGGAGCCAGCAAAGCCCATATATTTCCTTTCATGGGTTCCTCGTGCAACACAAAACCTTTGGCAGACCTCTAGTTGAAACGAAAATGGCTGTCAAGGCGGCTGCGTGAAAGCTCCAAAGGCGGTTGACTCTCGGATTCTTCAGGTGGTAATTGGCATGAGTGCCGTTCGCTCGCTCGCGCCACGCTTTTCATTCTTGGGTGAGCGGATGTTTCACTCTTTCAGCCGGCTCTACCTCGGCACTCGGTTCGGCTTGACGATATGGCGGCAAACAGGGATCAGCGTTTGTGACAAAAGGCTTTCCACACTATCGACGAATCTCTAGACATCCGACTGAATGTTTTCATCGGGCGTTGGGGATGAGCCACTCTATCGCACGGATGACAGCGGGTTGGGTTTCCGTTCATAGGGGCCAAAGCTCGCGTTGTCGGACGTGAAGTCATCGCAAGGAGGCTTCTTCTGCCGATCCGAGCAAAATGACAAGTAGGGAGGGGTTATGATCACAACGACAGGAATTTATCATATCGGTATCCCCGTCAATGACGTAGAGCGCGCGGTGAAATTTTACACCGAGGTTTTGGGAATGAAGATCGCCAAGCTTAACCGGGACGACATGGGAGATCATTTGAACCGGGCGGACCTTCGGTCCGGAGATGGGATGGTCGTGCTCTTCCAACGGCCTACGCCGATAAAGAAAGATGCTTTAAAAGAGGACGGCGCTACCCATCACGCCTTTACGGTATCGCCGGAGGACTTCGAGTTGGCGGCCGAAAGGATGAAAGATTGGGGCGTGCAGATCCATAGCATCCCCACAGTCGATCGGCCGACGGGACGAGGTTTTTACTTCTTTGACCCAGACGGCAATCTTTTGCAGCTCTACGCCCCACCGAAAAAGTAACCAGCATCGTGAGACGTTTCAAAGTCGTAGGCAGGCCGCATCCGCGCCTGGATGGTCCCGGGACCGTAACCGGACGCGCTACCTATACGGTGGACGTTGTCTTGCCTTCAATGCTCCACGCCAAGCTCTTTCGTAGCTCCGTACCGCACGCCAAGATCCGGCGTCTCGACCCTGTCCGGGCGCGGGTGTTACCGGGTGTGTCGACCGTTCTCACGGCTGGTGATGTGCCGCGCAAGCGATTCGGTTTTACGGTTCAAGACGAGGAGCTCTTCGCGACTGACAAGGTGCGCTACGTCGGCGATGTGATCGCGGCGGTTGCGGCGGTTGACGAAGAGACGGCTGAGGAAGCCATCGGCCTGATTGAATGCGATTACCAGGAGCTGCCCGCGGCCCTCGGCCCGGATGAGGCGCTGCGGGAAAACGCGCCCTTGGTTCATGAGGAGTTGAGTTCCTACCGGCTGAGTAGCGGGCTCGCGCGCGACTGGCATCCGGTTCCGGGGACAAACATCGCGCATCAAACGGTTTTTTCGAAAGGTGACATTGATTTCGGCTTTGCCGAAGCCGACGAAATCTTCGACGATACCTTTCGCTCGCAGCAGGTGCAGCACTGTTCTCTCGAGCCGCATGCGGTCGTCGCGCAGTGGGACGGCGATCGGCTTACGGTGTGGACGAGCACACAGAAGGTTTTTCTCGTGCGCTCCGGTTTGGCCGAATTATTTGATGTGGCGGAAAGCAAGATCCGCGTGATCGGGACCCGGGTGGGCGGCGGTTTCGGCGGCAAGAATTCGATGCGCCTTGAGCCCTATGCCGCGGCCCTAGCGGTAAAAACCGGCAGGCCGGTGCGTCTTGTCAACAGTCGCGCCGAGGAATTTGCCGCGGCCGCGGGCTCGGTGCCGGCAACCGTTCGGCTCAGAACGGGAGTCAAGCGGGACGGCACGATCACCGCGCGCGCGATGGATTTTACCTGGGATACGGGAGCCTATGCGGAAGGCCTGCCCGGCAGCAATCGGGCGCTCAAGGACGGCGTTGGGCCTTACAGGATTCCTCATTTGCGCGTCACCTCGACCCTCGTCTATACCCACAAGCTGCGAGGTTGTCCCTTTCGCGGCCTTGGCATACCCGAAGCGGTATGGGCCGGGGAATCGCAGATGGATATCATCTCCGAGAAACTGGGGATCGACCCCGTCGATCTGCGTTCGAAAAACTGCCTCGAGCAGGGAGACGAGACGCCCGCGGGTGATCGTGCGAATCACATCGCCTTGCGGGAGTGTTTGCTGAAGATCGCCGCTGAGCTCAAGCGCTGGAAGAAGCGGGCGCCTTCGAACCATGGATTCGGTATGGCGCTCCTGCACAAGTCGCCGACGACTTCGGCGGCCTCTTCCAACGCGCGCGTCTGCATAAGCGCCGAGGGCAGGGTCGAGTTGTTCATCGGGGCTTCCGACGTGGGCGGTGGAACCGGAACGAGTCTTGGACAGATCGCCGCCGAAGAACTGGGCATTCCACTGAATGCAATCACGGTTGTCATCGCCGATACGGAGTTTACGCCGTTTGACCACGGCACCTATTCGAGCCGCGTGACGCCCTACGTCGGCGCTGCCGTAAAGCTCGCGGCGCTCGATGCACGGCGCCAGCTTGTGGAAGCGGCCGCTCGCCTCTGGAAGCTTTCGCCCGACCATCTCCGTCTTGCCGGCGCGAAGGTCGTGGCAAATGGTCGCAGGTCGATGACCTTTGGCGAAGTCGTCGAGAAGTCACGTGCCACGGAAATCGTCGGCCTGGGATCCATCGAAAGCAAGCGACTTTGGGCGGGGGATCCGTCAGGGAATGCACAAAGTTTTACCGCGCCGGGATGGCCGTTTGGGGCTCAAGCCGTTGAGGTCGAAGTCGATCGAGAGACCGGTGTGGTCAAGCTCATACGAATCGCGTCGGCGCATGACGTCGGCAAAGCGATCAACCCCATGGCGCTCACGAGTCAGATCGAGGGCGGCATCATGATGGGGCTCGGATACGCTCTGTGGGAACGGCTGCTCTGCGAAGACGGCAGAATTGCCAACGCGAGCTTCGCAGACTACAAGATCGCGACCATCCGTGATATTCCGATCGCCGTGCCGATCGTCGTAGAAAAAAATTACGCGGTGGAACCGTACGGCGCCAAAGGGGTAGGAGAGATGGCCGTATTCGGCATCGCCCCAGCCTTGGCCAACGCGGTCGCCCGCGCAGTGGGGGTGCGCATCAAGGAGTTGCCGATGTCGGCTGAGAACTTGCTCCGACACATCAATCAATCCAAGGAGAGATAACATGTCGCTCCCAGAAAAAGTTGAACCGATAGCGGAAGGCCATCAGCCGCGATCTTACGACGATGTCAGGCAGTGGCTCGACCTCGTGGAGTCGATGGGAGAGCTCAAGCGCGTCTATGGGGCCGATTGGAACCTGGAGATCGGCGCCATGGCCGAGCTGATCTACCGGGAGCGATCCGGCACCATCCCTGCGCTCTTATTCGATCGCATCAAGGGATACCCGGAAGGCTTTCGCATACTCTTCGGACAACATTGTTCGTATCGCCGGCTCGCGCTCGCCGCAGGATTGCCGATGGACAGCGTGGGGCTCAAGCTCGTTACCCGCTTCAAAGAAAAGCTCAACGCGCTTCAGCCCATTCCGCCTCGCATCGTCAGGAGCGGACCCATTTTCGAAAATCAGATGGCTGGCGGCGACATAGACCTCTTAAAGTTTCCCGTTCCCAAGGTCCACGAGTTAGACGGCGGTCGGTTCATCGGCACAGCGTGCATCGCCGTGACGCGCGACCCGGAGGAAGGCTGGCTCAATCTGGGCACCTATAGGGCGATGGTCCATGACCCGAAGTCGTTAGGACTTTTCATGTCATCCGTAGGCAAGCACGGCAGGATGCATATGGAAAAATCTTTCAAGCAGGGTCAACCTTGCCCCGTCGTCTTGTGCGTCGGCCAGGACCCGCTGCTGCTTTTGGCTGCCGGCAATCCCATCGAGCTCGGCTATTCCGAGTACGATTACTGTGGCGGGATCAGAGGAAGACCGTTCGATCTCGTCGAGGGAGAAGTAACCGGTCTGCCCTTTCCTGCCCATGCAGAAATCGCTATCGAGGGGTTTCTTCACCCAGGCGATGTCAGGGCCGATGGGCCGTTTGGCGAGTGGCTCGGTTACTATGGTTCCAGGATGGAAGACACGCCCGTGCTTCGGGTCGAGCGGGTTTATTACCGCGACGATCCTATTTTGTGTGTCGCGCGTCCCGGCCGGCCCCCAACGGATTACTCGCTGGCCAAGGGTATGATTCGTGCGGCGCAAGTGTGGGACCGCGTCGAAAAAACCGGTCTTCCCAATGTTAAGGGCGTTTGGTCTCTCGAATCCGGCATCGGCAGTCTGTTCAACGTGATCTCGATTAAACAAGCCTACCCGGGTCATTCACGGCAGGCTCTCTTTCTGGCGTCGCAAGTCCTGGGCGGAGCCTACAACGGGCGCTTCGTCGTGGTGGTGGACGATGACATTGATCCGACCAGCGAATTCGATGTCCTTTGGGCGATGGCCACAAGGTGTGATCCGGATAAGGCCGTCGAAATCATCCGCCGTTGCGCGAGCGGCTCGCTGGATGTCTGCATTCCGCCGGAAAGTAAAGGACATAGCTCGCGCTGCCTCATTGATGCCTGCATGCCCTACGACCGGCGGCATCAATTCCCGCCGATTGCGGAGTCGAGCGAAGAGCTCAAAAGCGAAATCCGTGCGAAATGGCGAGAGACGATTTATGAATGACTCCGCGCTTTCGTCCGAAATACGTTTGTGCGAAGGCCGATCACAAGAAGATCGCAAATGATTAGTCTTTGCCGGCGAATCATTCCTTCTCCCCTGAGCGAACAAGCATGGAGGGCTCGCAGTTGTTTTCGCGATCAATGAACTTGTCGCAGAAAATTGGTTTCGTTTGCGAGATTTTTCTTATCCTCTGTCCAGCGTGGCTCTTCGCCCAGGAGCCGCTGAGAGTGGGAACGATTTTCAGCGCGACTCAGGCGCCGCTTTGGGCGGCACAGGAAGGGCGCTTCTTCGAGAAGCATGGAATCAAGAACCTGGAAGTCATCCAGTTCTCCGGCGGGCAGCCTGTAACCCGAGCTTTGATTGGCGGTGACATCCAGATCAGCACGACCGGAGGAGCCGCGGTGGTCAATGCCCGGCTCAAGGGGGCGGACACCGTCATCATCGCTCGCACCGTAGGCGTGTTTCCGTATACGCTTTACGTCAGCAGGGAAATCCGCGAAGCTGCCGATCTCAAGGGAAAAAAACTCGCGGTAAGCACGGTTGGCGGGTCAGGATACGTTGCCATGCAATACGCGCTAAGAAAGCTCGGCTTGGACCCGGACAAGGATGTCGCCATGTTGCAGGTGGGCGACTTCGCCACCCGGCTCGCCTCATTGGCATCGGGAACCGTTCAGGGCACGCTCCTCCTGCCGCCTTTTACCTTGCGGGCCAGGGAACTTGGACTGAGGCCGCTTTATGATCTGGTCGGCAGCGGAATCCAATATCCCATCAACCAGATCACTACGAGGCAATCCTTTATGAAATCCCAGCGTCAAACGGTAAAGAATTTCTTGAAGGGTTTGGTTGCAGGGCTGGCGCGATTTCGCACGGATCGTGACTTTGGCGTCAGCGTGTTGGGGAAGAACCTCCGCGAATCGGATGCCAAAATTCTCCAAGCGACCTATGATTTTTGGCTGAAGGTTTTCCCAAAAGTTCCCAGGCCCGGTCCTGAAGACGCGACGGTTTTTTTGGAGTTCATGGAAATCAAAGAACAGCGCGACTGGAAAGATTTCGTTGATACGGGTCTGATGGAGGAACTGGAGCGCGAAGGCTTTCTAAGCAGCGTCTACAAGTGAAGAGTGTCAAAAAAGACTTCTCATGCTTCGACAGGACTGACGTCCATCATACAAGTCTCGGCATGAACGGAGGAGTCTTCAAGGTCAATTGAGATGGCATTGAAACTGACCATGACCTGCGGCCCGTACGACCGCGCCCGTGCGCTCATCGACGGAACCGTCGCCCCGGAAGGCATCGATCTGGAAGTCTACGTAACCAGAGATCCGGGTCGGCACACGAGCGTGGACGGCAGGGAATTCGATATCGCCGAGTTCTATACCGGCCTCTATATTGCCGACCTGCACTACCACTCTCTGGGCTATACGGCCATCCCCATTTTCGTCAAACGGATGTTTCGCCATTCCTATATTTACATCAATAAGCGCGCCGGCATCCGTTCGCCCGGCGATTTGCACGGCAAACGCATCGGCGTGCAAAACTGGTTAACCACGACGGCGGTCTGGGCGAGAGGCCTGCTCGAAGACGAATACGGCTTCGACCAAAAATCCGTGAGCTGGTTCACCGAACGGATGCGAGGCGTGGGCGACTGGAAGCCGCCGGCCTGGCTCAGAATGGAGCTTATCCCACGGGGCCGTACCCAGTTCGATCTGCTCGTCGCCGGCGAGATCGACGCCGGCATCACCACCGCAACCTGGGCCCCCAACGCTCACCCGGATATCGACTTTCTGTTTCCGGACTACGCCGAGCTGGAGCGGGATTATTTCAAGCGGACGGGCTTTTTCCCGATTATGCACACCTTACTGATCAAAACGTCGGTGCTGGAGAAACATCCCTGGGTCGCGATGAGCGTCTACAACGCCTGGGAAGAGTCAAAAAAGAAATGCTACGAATGGCTCGAATGGCAGCGCGTGCATCAAACTTCTCTCTGGTATCGCGCTTTGTGGGAGGAAGAGCAGGCGGTCGCGGGTCCCGACATATACCGCTGGGGCTTTCGCAACACGCGGCGCGAAGTGGATCAATTGCTCGAGTACTGCCATCGCCAAGGCGTCACGACGCGCAAGTTCGACCCTGAAGACATGTTCCATCCAAGCACGCTGGACACCTAGCAAGAATGCTTATGCCGCTCATTAAAATCATCCCCACCGGCGGAACCGCCGGCGACACGAGTCAGGGCCTGATTGGCATCGAAGCACCCACGCCAGCTGCAACGAATGTCTAATGAATATAATTTGCCTTTTTACTTTTTAATTTGCCTTTAGAAAGCCGCCATGATCACGCGTTTTTTGATCCGCCGACGAGAACCGTTCGCCAACGGCCACGAATTTTCCATCACCGGCGCTTATGAAAGACTCGCCGGCAAGGCTCACGGCGAAGTCGATCCCAAAAATCGGCTTAACAAAATCATAGTCAACCTCGACAAAGCGCCGCGAAACAAGAGAGGCAAAGTCGAATACTGGAGCGACTTCTGCATTCTAAAGCCAATCGACATGGGGCGGGGCAATGGCAAAATCTTCTTTGATGCGCCCAACCGCGGTAGCAAGCGCATCGTCGCCTTTCTCGATGATGCGCGCCAAAACAACGACCCGAGCAGCCTCGAAGATGCCGGCAATGGCTTTCTCATGCGTCAAGGCTACACCATCGTTTGGTGCGGCTGGCAGGGTGACTTAAAGCCCCAGAAAAATTGGCTCGTAGCCGGTGTCCCGCTCGCCACCAATCACGGAAAGGAAATCGTGCGCCCAGTCCGCACCGAGATAGTGGTGACAGACAGAGGAATCAGGTCACAACCTTTGAGTGCCGATGATCGAGTGAAAAGCTACGAAGCAGCAACACTCGATAAATCCCTGGCCCGTCTGAGCGTTCGGGAAAAATCTTATGAAAGTCGCGTCCCGATAGCGCCGTCTGATTGGGAATTCGCCTCGTGGGAAAAAGACCCAACGACGGGTAAACAACGGCTCCACCGCAGCAGAAAAGATCTCTATCT
>DASQUN010000475.1:0-4184 GCA_035641275.1 Candidatus Udaeobacter sp.
GCCGGCAAGGGAAGCAAGCGCGCCGTTGGGCATGCGAATGGCGACGGTCGGCGTGTGCTCGAAAGAATCCGGCATCGAGAGAAGTAGTACGTTCATACAAAGCCTCTCAGAATACTCCTGCCACGCCAACAGACTTTAAAGGAGGTTGCGGTCAAACTCATTATAGAACCACTGATGAGCGAAGCAAGAAACCGCCCCAGAGATTCCAAAAAGATTCAGTCCGACGCACGCAAGCGGGGAGTCAGACTACGGCCGTAGCGCATGTGCGAGGTTCACCACCAGTTCCTCGATGTCGTCGAGGGAGTTGAAGCGGGGCGAGCCGCCGAGGTGGGGCGTGACGATGACGTTGGAGAATTTGATTAGGGGATCGTTGGCATCGCCAGGCTCGTCATAAAACGTATCCAGTCCGAAGCCGCCCAGCCGGCCGGAGGCTAGCGCCTCACGCAATGCCTCACGATCGACCATTTGCGGTTGCGAAACATTGATGAGGAACGCGCCTGGTTTGACGACTGCAAGCTCGCGACGGCCGATGAAGCCATAGGTCTCGCGACCGCGTGGCAAATGCAGGCTTATACAATCCGACGTTGCAAGCAGCTCGTCCAGTGTCAGAAAGGTTGCGTGGTGGCGCTCCTCGACATCCGCTGGAAGTCGAGTTCGCTGCGTGTAGACAACGCGCATCTCTAGTGCAGCTGCCCGGAGCGCCAACTCTCTGCCGATTTCTCCGAGGCCAACGATGCCGAGTTGCCGGCCATAAAGAGTCACCAGTCCGGTGATTCGCGCCCAGTTGCCGTTAGGCGTGTGCGAGCGGTCGTAACGCGTGGGTGAGTATCCGGTTGCGCGCAGCTGTTTCTCACTAATAAGGTTAGCATTCTGTGTGAGCTGGCGGGCCAGCGCCAGCATCAGCATGAGCGCCTGCTCAGCGGTCGAGATGTTGGCCCGGCGCCTGATCGTGAGGACTTGAACGCCAGCCTCGGTGCAGGCCGCGTGATCGATGTTCCGCGTGGTGGCGCCATACTTTTGGACGATTCTGAGGCTATTGCCGGCCGCCGCAATCTCTCTGCGCCCGACGGCCAATTCCTCAACCACCGCGACGGACGCGCCGGGAATTTTCTCCAACAGTTCGGCCGGATTATCCACGAGCCGGACATCGACTGGATAGAGCCGCTGCACCTGAGCACGCACGCGCTCGCACCAGCCACCAAAGTCCGGCAGGTCATGCGCGCAGAAGTGTGAAAATGCCTCTATGCGCTCTGCCGGAGCGGTGGGGTCGAGGACCACCTGGATCAAGCGCAGAAAGCTATCGTTTTCAACAACGAATTTTAGCCGAGGAGATGCTGGCATAGAGACGAACTATTTCCTAAGAGGGCGCTGAAAACTGCTTTCGCAGGCTGCTCAAAAAGATCTCAGAGGCGAGGCGCGCGAAGATCGATGAGCGGAGACGTACTCTTGTCGTACGTTGACGCGAAATCGGTCGAGCGCAACGAAGCATATGAGTCTTTTTCAGCAGCCTGCTATGGCTCCGGATCGACCTTGAGCGCTTTCAGGAAACGCGTCAGCATGTTGTAAGCGCCGATAAGCATCGTCAGTTCTACCGTCTGTCGTTCCGTGAAGCATTCGCGAACCTTGGCGAATACCGCATCCGGCACCTCAATCTCACGCGTCATCGAATCCGTATAGGCAAGCAGCGCGCGCTGCTTTTCTGAGAACAGGTTAGATGCGTCCCAATCGGCGAGTGCGTCCACCTGTTCCGGCGTGAGGCCTTCTTTTAGCGCGTAAGCCGGTCCGTGCGCGCGCACGACGTACTCAACTTTATTCAGAATCGCGACTCGGATCACCGCCAGTTCACGGCACTGGCCGTCGATTTCAGTCCCGTAACGAACCGCCTGATTAAGATCAAACCAAGCGTTCGCTAAGGCGGGACTGTGCAACATCAAGCGGTAGATGTTGATCAGCCGCCCGCCCCGCGCCCCTTTGATCTTGGCGATGACCTCGGATAGCTCAGGACGGTCCTTTTCATTAATCAATGTCGCACGTGCCATAGATTATGTCGCCTCGTTTCGGTTCCGTCCGTCCAATGGTTTGCTATTTCATATCGCAAGGGCAGAACAATATCCATCTTCGATCTAAGTCGACCGAGATTAGGAGAAGGGAAATTAAGGGTCGATAGGCTCTGTTAATCGAACGAAAGAAAAAGCGCCTTAGCGGCGTTAGCCATCATTTATCAAACTGTTTGGATGACTCTCAACGCCGCGGCGCGGGTCGCTAGCCTCTTGTCGGCCGTCACCAGCTTTACGTTAATGGCCAAGGCCAGGGCAAGATAAGCCGCATCGTAAACGGTGAGTTTGTACTTGTGTGCCAAGTCGATGCTAGCACGGTATTCTTCGGCCCCTAAGCTATAGCTTTCAATGTGTAGGTCCAAAAAGTACCCGAAAAGCTCGAAGACCGCTTTGGCATCCAGTCGGACCTTAGTCACCAACACATTCCCGACTTCGTAGTAAAGGAGCTCCGGGGCGACAAGGCGATCACTACCGTCGAGGTGTTCTTCTAGAATGGCCTGTGACCTTGCCGAGGGCTCCGCGAGAAGCCACTTGAGCACCACCGATGCATCGACGACTGTCACCGCTCCGCCCGGCTTTGTCGGAGCAGCTTAGTCGTGTCAATGCCCTTCAGCTTCTTCGCATGGCGGCTTTTCCACTCGGCGATTTTTTCCGCGGCCAAGCGCAGACGTTGTCCGCGTCCGGAATTTTCAGACCGATAATCCTCCGCTGGCACCAAGACCGCCAGCGGCTTATTAGCCCGACAAATGGTCACGGGAACTCTATCCTTCGTCACCATATCTAAAACGCTGCCGAACTTCTTTCGCACCTCAAGAGCGCTCAAAGTCTTCATCAGTCCCTCCCATGGATTATCATAGCAACTATGCTAGCAGGTATAATAGCTCGGCTCAACAACTCAGAAAATTGTTGGAGGTACGCGGGGTTGGCATTCCTAAGCTACATTGACTCCCGGGCCGATTTGATTCGCATAAAGCGTATCCTCGGAAGTGTCCATTCAAATCGGAGGTTTGTGAAAATTCTAGCGCGAGGGATCTCGGGCAAAAGACCGCCGCCTTTGCTCGATGAATTACAAAGGGGCATCCCTTTTTATCGCCTATAGAGGCAAGTCCATCGCAGTGCTGGCGCCTGTTAAAAGGGCGGAGCGCAAAAGCTTACACGCGGCAGGGTTGGGAATGTGGCGCGATAGTCTGGCTGTTGTTGGAGTGAGGAAGCGGACGGAGACCCCGGTGACGAGATACAGATAGTTAAGGCCGTGAGCCTAGCCCATCCCACAAACCACGGTTCTAAGAACGCGGAGGTCGAGTTTTCTCAGTGGCTTGATAACACGGTTCGTGTTCCGTAAGTGGATGAACTCGCGCAGATCGCTCGATAATAGCCGCATCTGGGTTCTCGGGCATGATCAGGTTAAGCAGCAATTGCAGCTTTTCATTTCCGGACAGCGTGCGGTAATACTCGTAGTCGGCATTATCAGCTTCTTCAAAAGAACGGAATTTACGCACGATTTTTTCCATTACCAATAAAAGAATATCACTGTTGCGAGGGTAATCGCGGCAACAGAAAACCAAGCATTATCCAAGCTCAATTCGTCACATTGAAGTCGATAAGCATGACCTTTCTTTTGGTCGTAGCCGTGTCCGATTCATGCAAAACAATGGCTTTAACTGCCGGTGAGTAATGCTCCGTCCAATTGTTGAAAAGCTCATCGCCTCTGGGAGTGACCCACTTTGCAGCCCCCGTAATCTTGAATGCTTCGAAAGTTCCTTTCGGTGTTAGTACTTCTTCCCAGGCGGTAACTTTGTATTGGGGTTCGATCCGGGTCGTTCGCTTACGTTCTCAACAAAAAACATACGAGGTCAGCTCCACGGCGACGCCGAATTGATCATCGCGCGGCTCCACCCGCACCACGCGCGCCGCGCACTGGAGGGTCTCGTGTTCGAAATTGAGGAAAAGCCGGATCGTCTCTCCGATCGCATAGGCGCGCGCAGTCTCAAAGAAAATTCCCGATGTGCTGATATCGCCCGTGGTGCCGATCCCTTCGCTCAATGGCACGGGCAGAGCGAGCTTATAGCGTTCTCCGATCCGTCTCTCCTCGAAACCGCCAGCCCCTCCCACAGTGCGGCGCAGGAT
>DASQUN010000476.1:0-3359 GCA_035641275.1 Candidatus Udaeobacter sp.
GTCGCCCATTTCGCTGATGTTTTGAGCGGTGGGGCCAACGAAGGTCACTTTATTGTCGGCGCACAGTTGAGCCAGTTCGGCTTTCTCCGAGAGAAATCCGTAACCGGGATGGAGCGCATCGCATCCGGTGGCCAGGGCGGCCGCGACGAGCGTTTGTGGTTTTAGATAACTTTCGGCGGAACGGGGAGGACCGATACATACCGCATAGTCGGCCATCCTGGCGGCGAGGCTCTCGCGGTCGGCTTCGGAGACGGCCGCGACGGTTTCGATTCCCAACGTTTTACAGGCTTTGATTATGCGGACGGCGATTTCACCCCGGTTAGCGACAAGAACCCGGGTGACGCTCATGGCTTTACGAGGAAAAGCGTTTGGCCGTACTCGACGAACTGGCCATTCTGAGCGACCACTTCAACCAGGGTTCCGTTAACGCCGGCGCGCACGCTATTGAAAACTTTCATCACCTCGATGAGCCCGACCGTCGTGTCTTCGGTGATCGTCGCGCCGACTTTGACAAAAGCAGGAGCCCCGGGCTCCGGAGCGACATAGAAAGTTCCCAGCAGGGGCGCGGTGATGGGCAGTAGACCTTCGGGTACTGCGGCAGTTTTTGGCTCTGCTTTCGCCGGTTGGGCTTCAGGAGCAGGAACGACGGTTGGCGCTGATCCTTTAGGCGCCGGGCCAGGCGCGGCGTTGAGCGCTTGAGGCGCGGCGACAGTCGATGAGGACAACGGAATTGGCTCTCCCTTGCTGACCGTGATCTTTAGATCCCCCATTTCAAGTTGGAAGTAATCGAATTTCGATTCGTCGATCAGTTTCAATATGTGCAGCACATCATCTTCGCTGAGTTCCATAGGCTCTGCCTTTCGCCGCGGTGTTTCGAATGAAGATTATTGAAGCGTTCAGACCCGAATGGTCCCTAAACTATGTGATTTTATGCCCCATGGCAAATTCGCTGCGCGCCAGGCGTCTTCCTATCGGGAGTTATTCATTACTGCGGCGCGGTCGAACGTGACGGAGATCCATTCGTGCCATCGAGTTTAATTCCAAACCGGTGAAACGCGGACTCAGCGCCGTACTTTCGGCGCTCCAGAAAAGCGGCATGATGGGCAGATCGGTTTCACAGAGAATTCTTTGCGCATCGTCGTAGAGTTTGGCTCGCTTTTGCGAATCGAACTCGCGCGCTGCTTGTTCCAGGAGTTGATCGTAGCGCTGGTGTTTCCAGCGCGTATGATTATTGCCGCTGTTGGCGGTGAAGAGCTTCATGAAATTGTCGGGGTCCGGATAATCGGCCCCCCAACCCAAGCGGAAAATCTGGGGCGGGTCGTTTTGGAGCTTTTTGAGATACGCTTTCCATTCTTGGTTTTCCAGCCTCACCACCACCCCGAGATTGCGTTGCCACATTCCCTGCACCGCTTCCGCGACCATTTTGTGATCTTCGTCAGTGTTATAGGCCAAAACCACGGGGGGTAACCCCTTCCCATCGGGATATCCCGCTTCGCGCAGTAACCGCCGGGCCTCGGGGGGATTGAAGGAGAGGCCGATGTTGGGATTGTGGGCGAGCATGCCGGGAGGAATCCACGACGGCGCAGGTTTTTCGCCTCCGTGGAGAATCGTCGGGAACACATTCCGATCAATGGCCATCATAAAGGCTTTGCGCACCCGGACATTGTCGAACGGCTTTCGGTTAATGGCAAAACCATAGTAATAACCCCGCAGTTGCGGTACGCGCTTGAAGCCGCGCCTTTTGGCCAGTTGGCTCTTTTCGAAGATCGGGATGCTGTGATTGTCGACAAAATCGAGTTGCCCCTGCTCATACATGGCCAGGGCGGTGGTTTTTTCGTTGACCATGAACATTGTCACTCGTTCCATGGCCGGCTTGCCGCGAAAAAACCTCGGGTTGGCCCGTAGTTCGATTGCGTCCTCATGTTTCCAGGAGGAGAGGAGAAACGGGCCATTGGTGACGATGTTTTGGGGTTCCGTCCAGCGGGATTCGAACTTTTCAATGATGTCTTGCCGGTGGGGAAAAGTGACTTCAAAGGTCGTGATGGCGAGAAAATAGGACGCCGGATGACGCAGCTGAACCGCCAGCGTAAAGTCATCCAAGGCTTGAACACCCACCCGGGATGGATCGGAAAGCTTGCCCTCGTGATACTCCTGCGCATTGAGGACGTCGAACAGAATATAGGCATATTCGGAAGCGGTCTTGGGATTTAGAAGTCGCTTCCAAGAGTATTCGAAATCCTGAGCCCGGACCTTTTGCCCATCGCTCCATTGCACGTCGTCCCGCAGGTGAAAAACGATTTTCGCGCCGCGATCGAGGAGATCCCACGATTTGGCGATCACCGGCGCGGGCTTCAGTTCTTTATCAAACTCGGTCAACCCCACCATCAGATTGGCGATCACGTTGAAGGAGACATGATCGGTAGCGAGAGACCAATCCAGGCTCGGGGGCTCGGTACCGAGATTGACGCGGAAATGATTGTCGGAACCGCCTTTAGTGCGCTCGTCGTTCCTACTGCAACCAGCGCAAATAAGGAAAATTAGGCTTCCTAAGAGAAGGGGACGTAGAAATTCTCTATGCTGCTGCAATGGCCGGCACAACTTGCTTCTAGCGAATTTTGCAACTATTAGTAACGCAAGCTCGAAGCTTCTTCAAGAAAGGATGCAACACGCATGTCGGGTAGAGAAGTCTTGGAAAAACATGTCGTCGTTGAGGGGCATCGCGACGTCTACGAGCAGTTGTATCGCGTTTCTGTCGGCGAGACTTCGCCGATCCGCGACGCCATTGCTCCGCGATTGATTCGCGACGGCATCAATCTCTGCGTTTATGCCATCAGCGGCGATTCCTATTCTCACTCACAGAACACCGGCCGGTATTTAGAGACGGCCCTCGATCAATTCGATATGTTCTTGCAGGAAGCTCCCCGTTCGGAAGGCATGATCTCGATGATCAAAACCCGCGGCGACCTGCCTGAAAGGGTCGAACCGGGAACCGTTAAGTTTTTGCTTCACTTTGAGGGCTGCATGCCTTTGCGCGGCAGCATCCATAATCTAAGAAACTTCTATCGCTTGGGCCTGCGCTCTCTTCAACCCGTATGGAATTTTCGTAACGAGCTGGGTGACGGCGTGTGGGAAAACCGGACCGGCGGCGGGTTGACTCATTTCGGCGTCGAGGTCATTAAGGAAGCGAATCGGTTGGGTATGGTCGTGGATCTCTCGCACATGAACCGCGAAGGTTTTTTTCAGGCTCTGGATGCCGCACAGGCGCCCCTGATCGTCAGTCACGCCAATGCGTGTGGGATGCTCGACAATCCGCGCAATCTGGCCGACGATCAGATCAAGGCCATCGCCGATCAAGGCGG
>DASQUN010000477.1:0-8635 GCA_035641275.1 Candidatus Udaeobacter sp.
AAAGTAGTTCCGTAGAGGCATCTACCGGCGCGATTTATCCTGCTTCATTGCGGCCTAGCTGATTGAGTGGGAATTCCGCCGACGGCAACGATGCGAGATCACAAGGCTCCGTGGATCACAGACGTTATCTGATGAGCGGATATGGGAAGTAAAGAATTTGTGGAGCGCACCCTTACAGAGGCGCATGATCGCAATGTGAAAAAGTAGCCGTGCCCTGTCCTCGTACGAGTTAATTCGGTGCCAAGCCCCGTGTGCGGGATCGCCCATTAGCAGGCAGGTCAAGGGGCACAGACGTTCCTGTGAGAATTTTTTCTTATTCCCTTTTTCACAACCCTCGCGGAATTTGTGATGTGATCCGAAAGTGACGCGCCCCTGTTTTCAATCAGTTGGTGTCGGACCGTAGGTCGCACCAGTCTCAGCCTTAGGCGAATCAGCCTCCGGCTGAACCGTCATCAGGTTCAAGGCTTTGGGATCGGTCCTCCACGGGCAGCGATCTCCCCAAACCCATCACTAACTTACGGGGTAATGATGGTCTGTATCTGCGTTCGAAGCGAACCTCCACGTTTTCGTAATTCCGAAAACGTGAAAGTGAAAGACCGGCTAGCGGTGGCGGGGGGCTACCTTGGAGACTGCCTCCACAACGCGGGTGAGCGCGGCGAGGACTTGACGGATTTCCCTGGGATGTTTGAGCCGATAGTAATTGCGTTTTCCGTCGCTGTCGTAGCGCACCACATCGGCCAGGCGGAGCGCACCCAGTACATTGCTCACGCGCGGCACGCTTCTGCCGACGGCGCGCGCGATCTCGCTGGGGTTTAGCTCCTTGTTCTCTGCCAGCAGTTCGACGACGGCGAACGCGACCGGATTGCCGAGCAGGCGGCACAGACGCGATTGCCTGTAACTGTCCTCTTCCACGCCGCTCCTCTATCACGTTTTCGCAATTCCGAAAACGTGGAAATGAAGCGGGCGTTGGGCCTATGCGGCTCGCGGAGTCGTGATAATCTGAGATAGCTTATCGAGCAATAGGTCCGCCGGAGCAATCTGGCCTAAGTCTGGACTCTAGACTTCGATTCTTGAATTTGACAGCGAATTTCCGGCATGCCCCGCATAAACCGCTTTCTCAACACTAATCCCCTACGGTATGTTAAAAGGAAGCGCGAGTTAGAAGGAGACTCTTGATGAAGATCTATGCCGTCCGATGGCGCGATGGTTCGTTCTCTGTGACGCTTGCGAAAAATCGGCTGCATGCTGTCGATGAATTCGACAAGATCGCCGACACAAATGGGTTGAAGATCGAAGAATTCGATGAGTTCTTGGCCACTTTCAAGCTAACGGAGAGTGGTGACATTGTCCTAGAAGACATAGACTCGGATACCCGAGAAGAACCTGTGCATTTTTGGGCTTTCCCGATCTGGTCAGAATCGCTGGAAACTGGAAACGACCAAGCCAACGCTGCAAAAAGAGAATTGGCGCGCGACGTCAGAATTGCGAAAAAAGTCCCAATTGACCCAGAAGTTAGACGAATCGCCAAGTCGCTTAACATGCACCCGGACCTCGTTGAACGATATACACGATCCAAAAAAAAGCCACATAAGAAAAAATAGTCGCATGCCCGACCCAATGAGTTAGCTGCAGAGCCGGGTCCGGGGTCGGACCACGGGAACTTCTTGATTTAACAATGTAGGGCAGCATAAAAGGCATCGTTTAAGGCTTTAGCCGCAGGTTTTTGGCGTCAAAACCGACGCTCTAAGAGACAAACGATGCCGCGTGCCAACCGTCATTTTCTCCCTGGTTACGTCTGGCACATCACTCACCGCTGCCACCACAAGCAATTTCTACTAAAGTTTGCGCGCGATCGACGCCGTTATTTGCACTGGGTCTTTGAGGCAAAGAAGCGGTTCGGTTTATCGGTGCTCAACTATGCAGTGACGTGCAACCACGTTCACCTCTTGGTGAAAGATACTGGCCGAGATGTGATATCCCAAAGCATTCAGCTGATCGCGGGTCGCACCGCGCAGGAATATAACCAGCGCAAGAATCGGCAAGGGAGCGTTCTGGGAAGATCGCTATCACGCTACCGCCATCGAAGCCGATGAGCACCTGCATCGCTGCTTCGTGTACATTGACTTGAACATGGTTCGCGCGGGCGTGGTGAACCATCCCGATAAGTGGAAGGATAGCGGTTTCTCCGAGATGAAAAGCCACCGAAGCGTTACTCCATAATCGACCTGCAGAGCTTGCGTGAGTTGAGTGGATTCGCGGATCTGCGAGATTTTCAAACTGCACATCGGCAGTGGGTCGAGCAAGGGCTGGAGAACGGCTTGGCGATCCGTGAGCGCCGCGGGACTTCCCTCATATGAGAGTCACCCTATGGATCACGACAGCAATTCATCTGGACACACACTTACTTTGGTCCGACCCCGCAGGCGGCTCCGCGCAGTCTGATTCAAGGTCAGCCCGGTCGCTAGGTAACGACCAGGAGTTTTAGCTTACAGAGTTCACGCGCTCATAGGCGTCGACGATCTCTCCGGCGGTGGCAAACCAGACGCGCTCATGTTTTTTCATGTAGGCGATCGCCTGCTGCAAATATTTGATTCTGAGCGGCTGGCCGATGAGCATCGGGTGTAACGGAATGCCCATGACTCGGGAGTGCTTTCTGCTATCGGCGTAAAGCGCGTCGAACTGATCGATCACCGAACGATAGTACTGGTCGCCGGTATAATTTTTCCGCACGAACATGGGCAGATCGTTGATCTCCATGCAGTAAGGAATGGAAATCATCTTGCCCTTTTTTACTTTCATCGGGTAGGGTTGGTCGTCGTTGTTCCAATCACCGCAATAGGTCACGCCCTCCTCGGTGAGAATGTCAAGCGTGTTGTACGTCTGTACTAGCCCGGTGCCCAACCAGCCGCGCGGCCGCTTGCCGGTCGATTGCTCGATGGTCTTCAGCACATGTTGGATCACTTCTTTCTCTTTTTCCGGCGCCAAGCCGGCGAGATTTTCACTATTGGTTGTGCCGTGACCCATGAACTCCCAGCCGCGCTTTTTCATTTCGTCCATCGCTTTCGGAAAGGTCTCGCACACAGCCGAGTTGAGCGCCACCGACGGTTTAATGCCGGCGGCGTCCAGCACGTCCGCGACACGCCACAAACCGACTCGGATGCCGTACTCGCGCCAGGCATAATTGATCACATCCGGCACCCGGTTCGCCACGTTGGGAGAAATCGCCGTGCCCCCCGGCAAATCGTAGTGCCAAACCTCAACGTTGGGCGCGATCCAAACCGCCAGGGTTTTATTTCTCGGCCACTTAAACGGCTTGCGCTCGAAGATATAGCTATCTTCATAGCGATCCGCCCGCCGCATGGGCTTGCCGATCGTCTGCGCCAACGCCGTGAGCGGGCCCAATCCCGAGCTCATCAGCCCCGCGGCGCCGGCGAAGAAAAGACTCTTCTTGAGAAAATCTCTTCGATCATGACCATTTTGCATGTGCTTGTCCTCCTTTCACGGATTGTGAGCTGGGAACGACTCGAAGCTATCACCCATCGATGGAAGTTGGCTAGCGGAAAATCCCGCATGAAGAAGGTTTGAGGGTCAAGGAATGCTTCTCATCCGTGATGAAGAAGTTAGTGCGACGACATCGTTGATCGTGATGTCCGCCAGGCGTAGTGCTTTACTTGGAAAAGATCTCCTTCAACTTGCCGAGCACGGCTGGATCCGTTTTAAAAGAGCCGATGATGATTTGTTCCAACTCGTCCCCGGCCACCGGATCGACGTCGAGCCTGGCCTTTTTCAGCTCCGCGGCAAACTCGCCGTCTTTCATGGTCGCGGTAAAGGCCCGCCGTAGCGTGGCCGTCAGGTCTTCCGGCGTCCCGGGAGGCAGCGCGTAGGTGAGCGCAATCGCATTGTCATTGTGGACTCCGACTTCGATCAGCTTGCGCGCCTCTTCGCTCTTCGCCAAGTCGATGGCCAATGGCACTTTTGGAAAATCCGGCGCCGGCCTGGCGGTGACTTGCAATACCGGGGTTACGTCGCCGTTTTCCAAGTTTCGTTGCCAAACCGTTCTCGGACCGACACAAGTTCCGCTGACTTCTCCGGCTTCCGTCGCCAGGCGAATTTCAGCCATTCCTTTGTAGCCGGAAACCAGCTGAATCGGCAGGCCGAGAGTCGCACGCAGGATCTTGATGGTGTTGTCGCCTGAAGTCCCTGCACCGATGCCGCCCATCTTGACGGGTGTCTTGGCAGCAAGCCAATGTTCCAAGCTGTTGATGCCGCTCGCTTTGCTTAACAGACAAACCGGATAATAGCGCGCCGGTGCGCCAACATATTCAAACTTGCGCGCGTCGAACTCGATGCCCTTCTGGCCGAGAATCTGCCCCATGAGCACGCTGCCGATGAAATTGCCGATGGTCAAACCGTCGGGGCTCGCTCCCTTGTAGAGATAGTTGGCCGCGATCAAACTGCCGGCGCCCGGCATGTTCTCTACGGTGATGGTCGGATTTCCCGCTAGATACTTTCGCATATGTCGAGACAGCGAACGGGAGTAGGCATCGAACGCGCCGCCGGGAGAAAATCCCACGACGATGCGGATCACCTTGCCGTGGTAGTAATCTTGGGTGGCTGCGTGCGCGGCGAAGGCGAGAAAGAAAAACCAGGCGCTTATCTTTAAGAAGCAGCAGATCAGCCTACTCATAACGCTCACCTCATCGGCGGGATCAGCGTTCATCCCATGCGGGCGTAAAACGGCTCGCTTGTATCACCCGATCTCGGAAAGTCAACAAAGAAAATGTGGAGACGGTCCTAAGCGTCAGGCTTGCATAGATGAAGGGAGAGCAAGGGGTTTAGCGTCTTTGATGAATGTCTAGCGCGCTTTTTCCAACTCGGCCAAACGAGTCTTCGTCTGATTGGCGTACGGCGAGTCGGGATATTCTTCTACGATCTGTCGGTAAAGTTTCTTAGCGGCGGCTTGTTGAACTGCTTCTCTTCGAGCTGAGCGGTATTGTACAAATCCTTCGCTTTATCGCCGCAGCCGACGAGCAGCAGGAAAAGGCAGACGCTAAGAGTGGAAAAACACGCTCTTCTGGAACAAAAAGGCCAAGCTGTGCAGACATAGCGTGGTCCGACCCCACTGAGATAGAAGGCACGGTAAGACTATTTTGCCGCCGTACCGATGATTTTAATTCCCTCGGTTTTTTCGATGTAGCGCACGAAGCGGTATTTGCCTTCTTTACCGTCCATGTCAGTGCTCATTCTTTTGCCTACCGCTTCCACTTTGGCGACGATGTAATTGGGGCCTTTGCGCTGTAGCGCGGCGCGCGCCTCACGCTCGAATTCATTGAGCGCGCTGACCGAGCAGGAGTTCTCGATGCCTGCTCCGTTGGCCATGGCGGCCAAGTCGGTGACGCCGGCAGTGGCCGTGGGCAGACCTCCGGTGGCCATGTAGCATTGATTATCGAAAACAATCACGGTGAGATTGGACGGACGCTTGTTCGCCAGGGTGGCCATGGCGCCCAAGTTCAAAAGCACGCTGCCGTCGGATTCGATGGCGATCACGCGGCGATGCGGCAGCACCAGCGCCAGGCCCAAACAGAGCGGTGTGCACATGCCCATGTTGATCTGGTAGAGGTTCGACTCTTTGTGACGCACCGCAAACCATTCTCCTGCGACCCATCCGAGAGTTGTCACGACGAGATCGTCGTCCTTGATGAGCGGCCCCAATAGACTAAGACAGTCCAATCGTTTCATCACCCCTCCTCAGTCGCGCAACACTTCGCCGGAGAGCAGCACCGCCACTGGATGCTGCCAGAGAAAAGTCGACAGCTTCGCGCCCATGATGACTTCTTTAGTTTCTTCGGGCCTGGTGGCGCGGACATACGGGATCTGCAGTGCTTGAAGGATCGGTTCGGTGGTAAACTTGTAAGTGATAAAACGCCAATTGGCGCGGTCGCCAACTTCGCCGCGGTGGGCGATCAAAATCAGCATGGGAATGCCATAGGAAACGCCAAGCGAAGCCAAGGGCCAGGTCGCGACGAGAAATCCCGAATCAGCGATCAGCAACGCCGGCTTGGCACCGCCCAGCCAGGCACCGGCGCACGCCGAAACGGCTTCGGCTTCGCTGCTTGCCCCGACTGTGATGAAGCTCGGATCCTCGGTAATTAATTTTTGTGCGTCATGAATCTGGTCATCCGGCAGGTAGGCGACGAAATTGATACCTGATTCTTTGAGCGCCTGGTGCAAGATCTCTGCGTGGGCTTGCTTCATGATTTGTTTCTTCTATCTGCGTGGCCTCTGCATAACTCCCGACCATGAGTCTTGTCAACAAAACGTTGACTGCGTGCACGACCAGTTATATCGGGACTTTTAATTATGGAAATACTGTTCCGCCATATTGAACCGGGATTCCGTCAGGCGCCAGCCGGCGCCAGGGTCAGGTCTTGCAATGCCACATACCGCCCGTTTCTAGGTCGCTAAATACCGCCGACATTAGATGCTGAAGGGCTTCCCCGGAAGCGAAATCATCGGCCGGCACTTTCCCGGAACTATGCTCCTGCATTGATAGCTTTCACTCTGTCTAATGCCAGTCGACAGTGGCCTTCTATGAGTAAGAAGAAGATGTATCATAGTAGAAGTAACGGCAGCGAGGTTTAGCGACTGGTAGAAAGAATCATGACTACGCCTTATCTCAAATTACGTGTCCGGGTGACCAGGAGAAGTACCATGAAAATTAATATCTTAGATCGGATGGCGATGGCGCTTGTCATTGGCACCATGTCATTGGTGGGAGTGAACGTGCCGGTCAACGCGCAGCAACAGCCGCAGGAAGAGCAAAAACGCGATCAGCGTGAAAGGCAAGAACTAAAACAAGAGCAGCAGCAAGAACGGATTCAAAGAAAATCAGAGCAAGACCAAAAACAACAGCAACGGCGCGTTCAGCAAGACCAAAAGCAGCAAGAACAAAAAGAGCGGCAACAACAAGAACGGGTTCAAAAACAATCAGAGCAAGATCAGAAACAACAGCAACGGCGCGTTGAGCAGCAGCAGCAACAAGAACAAAGAAAGCAGCAGCAACAGTTAAAACAACAGGAGAAGCAGCAAGAACGGGTTCAACGACAAACAGAGCAAGATCGGAAACAGCAGCAGCAGCGCGTTGAGCAACAGCAGCGACAAGAACAAAGACAGCAGGAAAAACAAGAGCAGCGGCTGTCGCAGCAGCAGCAAAGACAGCTCATTAATCAACAGAAACAACAGGTGGCGCAGTACCGTCAACACCTCGAACAGCAGGAGCGTCTCGCACGACAGCATATCGCGCTGCTAAAGCAACAAAACCGTTTGGCGCAGTATCGTTTTCAGGAACAGTACTTGGAGCGCCTGCGCGAGCAGCAGATACGCCTGCGGGACGAGCGGTTCGATTACGACCGTGACCCGTATTTCTACACGGCTCCGATCTATCGTTACAACCGTGGCGGTCGCTACTACCGGATCAACGAATACGGCGCGAGAATACTACGGCAGGCACTTAACCATGGTTATGAAGAAGGCTTCCGCGCCGGAAAGGCCGACCGGGACGACCGTTGGCGTGGCAACTACAGAGAATCTTATGCCTATAGGGACGCAAACTACGGCTACAGTGGCTACTACATAAGCCGGAGCGAATACAACTACTACTTCCGTGAGGGCTTCCGACGCGGTTATGAAGATGGTTACAATACCCGCTATCGATATGGTCGGTTCGCCAATGGAAACTATTCCATGTTGGACAACATTTTGTCGCAAATCCTCAATTTCCAGACTCTTCGCTGACGACCGAGACGATGGCGCGTAGCGGTGGCGATCAGGTCAGGGTGGGGTCAGGCATGAGTCTGGACTCTACGGCTTAACAAACGGCTGAGTTTCTTCTCTCTTTGCCGATCCCGTTTCCCTTCATAATCTCGATACAACCGACTAATCATCGATGGATCGCGTCCCGCCGCTTGCCTATCTCACCGGTCGTCATTTCGCTCCAGCTTCGTTGCGCTGTATGAAATTCCCCGCTTTTAACCTTGTTCGAAACCCAAAACTCTAGACGCCGCAGCTACTGTTTTTTCTCCTCTTTCGGAAAACCATACGCTTGGACGACTTTTGCCTGATAGTCTCCTAATTGCGAGAAATGGTCCCACTGCACTATCGAGGTTCGCTTGCCTCGAACCAGTTTTTCCTGGGCGGAGCCCGGGATAAATGCCGACGCCCCATAGGGGTGAAGATCATCCACTATCTTTTGTCCCTTCGGGCTGGCTTGAAACTCAATCCAGAGCAAAGCTGTGTAGGGCCGCTCTGACGAAGCCAAAACTGCAAGCGCTTCCGTCAGCCGGACCGGTACAGGCTCGAGAACTTTCAAATCCAGCGTGCCGGTGACGTCTTTCTTAATGGCTCTCATCACCGTATTGAAATTCGGCCCCAAGAACAGCGAATACTCTCCGGCCGCCATTGCCGTCAGCGTCCGCGTGGCTCCGCGAATCCAAATAGGCTCTTGTGCCGCGATCTTGCGGGCAAAGTCGAGCGTCTTCTCCAGGCCCCAGGCGGGCACAAGCGCGGCGATCTCGGTGGGGCGAATGTCCGCGGCAAATTTCCTGCCTTTGAATTCCGGCTTGAGAATGTCCTCCCA
>DASQUN010000478.1:0-4621 GCA_035641275.1 Candidatus Udaeobacter sp.
TATCCATTCGGTGATGTAACCGCCGCCGCTGCCGGGTTAGATATGTTGATCGAATCGCCGAAGGTGACGCGAGAACTAGGTGAACACAGTCGCAATCGTGCGCTCGAAAATTTCTCCGCTGATCGCATCGTGCCCCAGTACGAGGCGTTGTATCGTCGTGTAGTTGCCGTTGCCGGTGGTAATTGAAATGCCACAAACCGGCAATCCAGCGGAGGGAGCGGGCACGAATCTTCCTTTGATGAAACCCGACGATGTTCCGCCAGATGTGCCGCCCGCATCACTCAATCCGGAGAAAGATCCCGACGAGTGGGTAACAAAGGATGAGCCGATGACTGGCCCGCAGCGCTCATATCTCCAGACGCTCTGCCGCGAAGCTGAGGAAGAATTCAATCAAAATTGGACCAAAGCCGAAGCTTCGAAAAAGATCGACGAGCTTCAGCAGAAGACTGGGCGGGGCAAGAGCGGTACGGCCGACAGCTAGCCAGCCCTGCCCGCTCGAGAACGGAGCTGATGGAATCAGAGACATAGAACACGTCGCGATTGGGAATCGCGCGGGTAGACGGCAACGCAGCTAGGTAGCTGGCGCAAGCACGGGCGGTGCGAGTGATCAAGGTAAAGCTGCGAGGGTAGCAGTGAGCGAGTGCGGGCAGCGAGCGAGTTTCAATGGAGCCGCGGGGACGCGAGCGACATAGATGGGAAAACCGGCAGGTCGAATGGAGCTTTGGGAAAAGCGACATAGAAGGTAAAGCCGCGATGGTAGCGGCGAGCGAGCTGGGAAGCGAACGAGTTTCAAATGAGCGGGAGCGAATGAGTCAAATTCCGGTCGTCGCCGCTTCCACGGATACTTGCTGTAGCCGCTGTCGCCGACTGCAGTTTCTGCATTGAGTTTCACCCATCGTAAGCTGCTTACGATGCATGAACTGAACAGTTCTAGAGGCGGCTGTGCTCGCCGGGCCGTAGCGCGCTGCGAAGACGGGTCAGCCACAATTGGCTGCCACGCTGTCCTGACTGCCGCGCCTACCCTCAACTCGCAACTAGAGACCCCCTGCCACGCCGTAGGTCGCCGCGGCGACCGAAGGCTGGGTCAACTAATTGAATTTTGCCAGCGCGCCAGCTTCGGAATTTTGCGCGCAAAAATTCCCTTCGCATCCATCGCGGACCGCTGATCTCCGACCTCTGACTTCTGATCACTGATCACTGATTTCTGATCTCCGATCTCCTTGGCTCGCCATAGCGACCGCGCGAAGGCGGCTGATCTTTGGCCTTTGACCTCCGGTTCGATGTATTCGACTCTCACCTCTCTGCAACGGAAGCGCTATCTCTTTGTCCGCATCAATCGTCGGGCCGAGGACAACCCGAAAGGATGCTGCGCGGCCAAGGACTCGGAAGAAGTGTATAAAGCGTTGAAAGGGGAGGTTGCAGCGCGCGGACTCGCCAAGCTCGAGGCGCGCGTCTGCACATCGAGCTGTCTCGATCAGTGCGCGACCGGCGTGACGGTTTTAGTCGAACCCGATCACTTTTTTTACGGGCGCGTCACCGTTTCGGACGTCCCCGAGATTGTGGATGGACTCGTCAGGGGCCAATCGGTTAAACGGCTCGTGATTACCGCGGATCAACACAATGGTTGGCACCCTAACATTTTGCGGCCAACGAGCCGTTAAATTGGTAAACTTTCCTCGTGGCAAAACCACTTCGTTTTTCCCAGCGGCAAGTATTGTTGGAGGTTTTAATCGGAATACTCTCTAGTCTTGCTTTCCTCAGCTATTTCACTTTCTATGCGGGACAGGTCCAAGCGCTCATCAAAAGGATTCGCGGTGACGGGCAATTGATTTCTACTTCCCGCAAGGAAGTCGCCGGCTTCTACCCCTACTGGAATTTAAGCAAGGTGACCGAGCTCGACCTCACTAATCTATCCACCGTCTACTACTTCGCCCTGCACCTAAAACGTGACGGCACTTTCAATGAA
The DNA here is from genome assembly GCA_035641275.1 of Candidatus Udaeobacter sp. Lineage (GTDB taxonomy): Bacteria > Desulfobacterota > Binatia > UBA9968 > UBA9968 > DASQUN01. The sequence goes on from DASQUN010000478.1 coordinate 1,967, forward strand.
AACGACCCCGGCATCTCCGGCCTAAACTCAAATAACGGCAAACTACTTAAGGAAAAAGTGTTGCAAAATGGCGCCCGCTGGGGCGTGACCATTGTGAACATGTCTGCAAACTCTATCACTCGGAACATCAATAACCCAGCTCGTCAGCAAACAATCATTGACAACACAATTAAGCTAATGAAGCAGGAAGGTTTCACCGCGTTAAACATCGATCTTGAATATCGTGGGCGACCCGACGACACGCGCAAGAAAAGCTTTACCACCTTTATCCAAAAACTTACTCACGCTGTGCACAGAGAAATCCCCGGTTCCACTGTCAGCCTTGACGCCTTTGCCGATTCTATCAAAAAACCGCGCATATTCGATATGAAGTCTCTGGGGGAAATTCTGGATCACGTTATCATCATGGGGTATGATTTTTACCCGCTCGCTTCCCAAGTAGCAGGCCCTGTCGCTCCGCTCACCGGCAAAGAGCGCTATGGTTATGACGTCACCACCAGTGTCAATGACTACCTCTCTAAAGTTCCTTCCCAAAAACTTCTTTTGGGCGTGCCCTTTTATGGTTACGACTGGCCCACCAAAAAAGATGAAAGAGGGTCGGCTGTAATCTCTTCCATCCAAGGCCCGAAAGTTTCCTCCTACGCGCGAAGCGTTGAAACTGCTCAGAAGAATAATTCTTTAGTCAACTTCGACGACGAGTCGAAAAGTGTCTGGTTCTCCTACTTTGATAAACAAAACCACACCTGGCGGCAGGTGTGGTTTGAGAACGAAAGGAGCCTCGGATTAAAATTTGACCTAGTCAACCGAACCAACCTCGGTGGAATTGCGATCTTCGCTCTTGGCGACGACAGCAGAGAGGCCAAACCGCTCTGGGACGAGGTCAAACTCAAGCTCAAAACGCGCTGAACTCAGCTTCGTCTCAAGGTGTTCGCCACGACCGGTCCCTGGGTTGAGGACGAATCACCGTACTGGTTTTACTTCAGTCAGGTGGTGCCCGTTAAGCTAGTAGAATTCACAGGAGCGGTGGGAATGTTCGAGGTGCTTCACGCAGGAACACCAGGTCGCTTCCACTTTGGCCGACATCGCGGCTGGTAGCGTAGCTATCAGGAACGCAGGAAATGATCCGGTGCTAGGCGGCGGGCTTGCCCGGGTTGGGTACGAGACCCAGCAATCACGTTGATCCTTGGCAAATCGCAGATCTGCCGGAAGACAGAGACTAGGACGTAGGATCGATCGGAACGGCGGAACCTTGTCGTATCCAGAGGCAGTGACGGCGTCCGCCTGTTGAGTTTACCCGCCGCGGCGGGCGAAATGAATTTGGGAGCTGTCGCTGACGACGGATTGTCGTGTCGTATCCGTGTAGATCTGTGTGAATCTGTGGCCGACGTGCCGAACGCTGTAGCCCGGCGCTGCTCGGCACCCCGTAGCCCCTTGACTCGCCGTAGCTTCACGCGAAGGCTGGTTGGCGAAGGCGGGTGCGCCGTCCCGAACCCCAGTTCCGAGGTTCACTGCGGATGCGTTTTCTTGAGCCCGTGCCTGTACCCCTTTTCGAAAGCCTGCTTCCGGGCCTCCAGCCCGCCTGGCTGCGGAGGATTTTGGAGCAGATCGCCGGACGCCTGGTACTCGAAATACTTCTGAGCCATCATGTTCAACTCAGCGTCTGTCGGCAACTTTGCGTCGCGCGGCGCTTGCTCTCCCGCCTTCTCCCCGATTTCATAAGCCGCCCGCTCCTCTACAGTTCTGCCGGGAGCCCCGCGATGAGTATAGAACACCGCCACGCCGCAGACGACGAACGCCGCTAATCCAATCAACACAGAAAAACGCACCGGCTTGAATTTTCTGGCCATGGCTCGGGCTCAACAATCATACGTGATTATTGCTTCTCCTGCGCTCAACAATCAACTCTCAACCATTCAAACCGAGCGCGCTCGCGCTGGGTGGACGATCTGCATCTCTACTTAAGCTGCGGAAACGAATTCAAGATCGATTCCGAAGCGCCTCACGCTGGGCCCCTTGATCACGTCGCAACTTTACCAAACGTCAGCGTACAACCCGCTGTTGCTAGCGATGACAATCTCCATCCTCGGAGTCGCTGCCTTCGTCGCCTGCCTGTTTCCCGGGAGGCGCGCAAGTCTGATCAATCCCATTGACGCACTGCGCATCGAATAATTTCGTTGGATCATCGGCCGCGGCGGATTTTGGATCGTCCGACCGCTTTGTTTCAGACAAGGCGAGGATCTCTCGAAAAATCTCTGCGAGGCACTCCGCTCCCTCCCGTGGGGCACTCATCATGTTATAGACGTCGCCGGCCTAAGATTTTGTCTGCTCTCACGCTATTTTTTTAATGACCGAAGCACTCGCGTTTGCAAAGCTTGAACGGGATTCATGCGTGCGGCGTGCCACGCCGGCAGGAAACAGGCGATGAGCGCAACAATCGTCATGACACAAAACGCCAAACGACATGGACGGGAACACGGCGTGGTGGGAAACCGCCGGGTAGACGGGAAGGCCGATAGGCTGAGCAAGCGGGAGCGAGCGAATCAAGCCCGGAGGGCGAGCAATTTGGGATGCGTGAATCAATTTGAAACTCGTTCGCTGTCCGCACTCACTCGCCCCTGCCCTCGCCGCTAATGCCAGTCCGGCTCGGACCCTTCT
>DASQUN010000479.1:0-2727 GCA_035641275.1 Candidatus Udaeobacter sp.
GCCGTTTCGAGAGACTGACCGATTGGTCTCAGAGATCTAGCGTGTGGCATGTTCGCACCTCGTTGTGTCGAGCAACTGTGAAGCGGCGTACCTATACGCTAAACAGGAAGGTGAGTCAAGCTGCTATTGCTACCTTGACGCTCGCACCATTGCAAACAATCGGGGAAATCCGCACGGCGAGGGTTCAGGGTTAGTACGCAGGCGCATAGTCAATCCGTAACGAACGAGTCATAACCGCTCCCTATATCGCCAACCAATTACACAGTCCGAGATCTGACCGTTTCCATAGAGCGTTGAGCCGGTTTCGGTTAAAAGTGTAGATCAAGGAGCCACGCTGCATCGTATATCGGTCAGAGTTACGTGATCACTTGATCTGCTTCGACCGGCTGTACGGCGCGGTGTCAAAGGCGCTATCGGGTGGGTCTTTCGTGGCGCCTCCCGCCGCCTTGACGATTTCGTACATCCGCTTCAGTGAAGCGATATCCTGCGGCTCGAAGCTCGCGATGTAGGCGCCGTCCCACTGTTCGGCATAAGCCCGTGCGTCGGTGGCGTTCATGTTGGCGGCTTTCTGCAGTATCTCGGCGACTCGCGGCTTGTTCTTCGAGCCGTATTGGAGGCCGTTGCGCGTCGCAGCAATAAATCTGGCCACTGCGTCCGCGTTTTTAACGAGATAATCGCTGTAGACGATCGTGACGGCGAGGATAGGCGGCGCGTTTCCTTTGGTCAGCTTTTTCCACTCGTCGACGATACCTCCCAGCCGCCGGAGCTTGACCTCTCCCATTTGCGCAATGGTGACTGAGCGAAGCACGCCGGCATCGATTTCCTTCTGAGTGAGGAACTGCGCCAATTGTGCTTCGTTGCCCGGAGCGACTTTGTATTCATTGGATTTGATGCCGAAGTTCTGATCTAGAATCGCGGTGGCAATGGCGTGGGTCGCGCTCCCGGGAGGCGACATACCGACCTTCCTGCCTTTGAGATCCGCTATAGCCTTGATCGGCGAACTCTCGGGGACAACGATCTGCGCTTCGGCGATTTGCGTCGCGAGCACGATCTTGACCGGCACACCGTCGGCAGCGATGGCGATCGAATTGGTCGAGGGCGCGGCAAAAGCGATATCGATGGCATTCGACACAATGGCACGGGTCGGCCCGTTGACCTCGGCAAACTTCACCCATTCGACTTTCAGGCCGTCCTTTTCGGTGAATTTCATCTCCTCCATGACGGCGCCGAATCCCAAGCTGAAGCCGCTGGTCCAATAACCGACCTTCATCTTCTGAGCAAATAACCGGCCCGGCATCAAAGCCGCTACAACGCCAAATGCTACAACGACGAGGCTTACCCTTTTCATCTCTTCCTCCTTAATTCAGAAGGATGGAATCACCGCGCTGGCTTCGAAATCATCCTTCGTCTCTCATCATAATTCATCTTTCATCGTCAAATGAGCGCCCGCAGCCTCTGAATATAGTTCGTGACTTCGGGCTGGGTCGTATCGCGCGGTCGCGCCAGCGCAATGCCGACAACTTCGCGGACCGTGGCCGGCCGAGGCGACATGACTGCGACTTGGTCGGCCAGTAATACGGCTTCTCCTACGTCATGAGTTACGAACAGCACGGTCATGCGCTTTAGACGATGGATGCGCAGCAGCTCTTCATGCATGAGAGAACGGGTCTGCGCGTCGAGACGAGAGAACGGTTCGTCCATCAGTAAAATCCGCGGCTCGGTGACGAGGCTCCGCGCCAGCGCCACGCGGCTGCGCATTCCGCCGGATAACTGATACGGAAACGCCTCTCCGAATTTATCCAATTCGACCAGTTGCAACGCTTCGCGCGCACGCCGGGTGCGCTCTGCCTTGGGCATAGAGCCCACTTCCAACGCGAATTCGACGTTGCGGAACGCCGTGCGCCACGGGAGCAAACGATCGTCCTGGAACATATAGCTGATCGCACGCCAGTCATTGAACTCTTCGCTGCCTGCGCCACAGATAAAGACCCGTCCGCGGTCCGGTTTAAGGATGCCTGAGATAATATTCAGCAGCGTGCTCTTGCCGGAACCAGAGGCACCAAGCAACCCGACGATCGCGTGCTCGGCAACCGCGAGATCGATATTCCTTAACACCTCCAGCGGCGCGCCTGTGTTCGGGAAACTCTTGCTGACGCCGCTAAGACGGATCGCAACGGAGCCTTGCTCCGTGTCGCTGCATGTTTGCTGATTTAACGCGTCCATGCTGCTTGAGCGCGATGATGCGACATTAAATAAGGGCCGGTTCGTATGTACCCTTCATGGTTCGACGATTTGACATCCACATAGTCCGAATTATTCGTGCTGTTGCGCACCGGGAAAGCCGGGCCGCTCCTCAAGCCGGCGCAATACCTTCGTGGCCTTCTTCCCCAATCGCACGAAACCTCCCGCGATCTCTTTCACTATTTCTGGCCGGCAAGTAGGCGTATCCTGCATTATCAAGCGTCCGGTCACTGGGGTTAATCCGAACACCTTCTGCTCTTTGACACGGCTGCGTTTCGGTGCGCCGGCTTTCGTATCGCCCCGGCTTCCCTTCTTGCGAGCCAGACCGAGAGGCGAGCCCGGAAGGCCGCGGGCACGGGGACGTGGAGGTTACGCTCAGGCCCGCACCGTGGGAGCCACCACCTTTGGAGCGGATCGGGTGGCGGCCGACAAGGTAGAGGCCTATTGACCGCGGCCGGAAGGGCTTGCCTCTCGGTTTACATTGTG
>DASQUN010000480.1:0-5538 GCA_035641275.1 Candidatus Udaeobacter sp.
AGACTGGGTCTAAAACAGCTGACTACGGCTGGACGGTACTCAGGTCGGCTAACTATCGAAACGAGGTTCATGACCGTTCGTGCTGAACCGCGTCGAGCATTTTTACCCAGTCTGAAATGGAGCTTGACCGCGCGGCGTTACTGAATTTCTCATACCATACGTCTGATTCGAGGTCGATATGGTAGCCGCACAATTGTTGAGGACAGGGTTTTCGCGCGCCGGCTGACCGCCGCTGCATTCGCCCTTGGCGAACTTTGCGCCTTTGCGCGAAACACCTTCGTGCCTTTCGTGACCTTCATAATGAGCGAAGACCACGAAGACGTAGGGAAAATTAACGATCGCGCTAAGACGCCAAGACCAACCGTATCGTCTTTCCTCGGTGAATGAATAAAAGCGGGCTAAAGACTTCTCGACTCGATTCGCCGTTGCTCCATCGCGTACCGGACAAGGGCTGCGTAGCGGTAAACGACGTGAGCAAACTTGCCATAGGGGGCGGTGATGAAAAAGCCGGCGACCATTCCCAGGTGAATGACCAACAGTGTTCCCATCGCCGAGGTCTCGCGCAGCGCGAGCAGTAGCATTCCCGTCAGGCTGGTTAAAAACAGCAGCACTAGGAAAGCAACGTCCATATTCAACATGCGTCCCTCCGCCGGGTCACGATCGCTCTTCCATTTTAAATAAAGCAGACCGGCCGTCCCGATCAGCAACCCGACGCCGCCTATCGTACCCAAAACAACGGGCCAGCTCAGAAGCGGGTACGGCGCTTGCCAGCCAAGGAAGTGATCGTAGAACGCCGCCATGCTCGTCGAGGCGAAGTCGAGGAGGAAGCCGTAGAAGACTAGGTGATGGAACCATCGTCTCGATTGTGAAAAGCTCGCGTCCGGATAGCTGCAGCCGGCTCCGCCGCCTTTCATGTAGGTGAGGCCGAACGCGTCCTGCGTCGCCCGCCAGAGCGCTCCGGGATCGACCATTTCGGATAGACCGCCTCGGGTCTCGCGCCAAAACCGCAGCGTGCCGGCAAACAGGACCGCCAGACCGTAGAGCGCGATTATCAGGGGCGGCACGGTCATCGCGAGGTAAGGCACCACCCGGTAAAAGGCGCCCTCTCCGAGGTGAGTCGCCAACAAGACCTCGCGCCCCATAAACGCCAGCACCAGGAGCAGGATAGTCACAAGCGCGCCGGCAGTGATCAGACTCACCGCGACGCCGTTTCGTTTGAACAAGCCGGATAAGACCGCGGGCCAGCTAAAGTCACGATAGGTATCCGTGCGCAGCTCGGCCATGAGCTTCGGGATATTCACGCCGAACTCGTGCGGCGGCGCGTACTGGCAAGCATAATAGCAATCGCGGCAGTCGAAGCAGAGATTGGCGAGATACATGAGATCCGCTTTAGTGAAATTTCGGCGGAGCTCCATCGCCGGGAAAACCGCGCAGTACCCCTCGCAGTAGCGGCAGGCGTTGCAGATCCGCATCTGCCGCTCGCCATCTTTGATCAGATCAGGCGCCGGCATGTCGCGCCGCCTCCCGGCCGGCAATCCGGCCGAAAACCGCACCAATGGTTAAGCCGAATCCAGCCAGATAACCTCTGGTGAGAATGTTGCCGGCCATCACCTCACCGGCGGCGAAAATATTTTCTGCCGGCTGCCCATCCTGCATGATGACCCGCGAATGCTCGTTCACGGTGACCCCGAGGTAGGTAAAAGTGATGCCCGGGCGGAGCGGGTAGCCATAGTAGGGAGGCGTATCGATGGGTCGCGCCCAGTGACTCTTGGAAGGCTCGAGTCCCTCGGTTCGGCAGCTGTCCAAGCTGCCTGGATCAAATGTCCCTGGCCGTAGACTTCGGTTGAATTCGTCCACGGCCGCTACCAACGCCGCTGGGTCGAGACCGAGCGCTTCAGCCAGTTTGGGGATCGAGGGTGCTTCAATCGGCGGAAATACTGACGGCATAAAGTGCGGCAGCGCTTTCGCGTCCACGACCGAGTAAGCGATTTGATCCGGTTGGCGCGCGATAAGCCCGCCCCAAATCGCGTAACGCTTCGGCCAGAAGTCTTCGCCCTCGTCATAGAAGCGCTTGACCTGTTGGTTCACGACGATACCGAACGGTACGCTGTCGAGGCGCGTGACAATACCTCCATCGAACTTCGGTGCCCGCGCATCGAGTGCGACGGCGTGACAGCCGCGCGGGTCCCCGACCGGCTTGGCACCGTGCTTGAGCAGCTCCTTTAGCATCCGTCCCTGGTTGTGCTTGGTGCCGCGGATGATGAAGTTGTCCGCCGCTTCCCCCCAGTACTCCTTCAGCCAAGGAATGTTCGCTTCGAAGCCGCCGGAGGCGACGACAATGGCTTTGGCCGGAATCTCTCGCGGGGCGTCGTTGCAAGAGACCATGGCGGAAAGAAATTCACCGTCACGCATTTTGAGCTCGCGGACCTCAGATTCATAGGCGATCTCTACCCCAAGTCTCGAAGCGGCTTCGCAGTAGGCGTTGACCATCGCCTTGCCGCCGCCGAGCATGAATAGATTACTCCGCGTCAGATGTAGTGTGCCGCGAAGCGGCTTCTGCCAGCGAACACCATTGGCGGGCATCCAGTCTCCCAGGTCCTCGGAAGCTTTGATGGTCAGCTGCGCGAGACGCTCGTTCGTTTCGCCGCCGGTGACCTGTCGCAGATCTTCCCAGAACTCGTCTTCATTGTAAGCGCCGGTAACGTAGTCCGTCGCCGCCTTGTGCATGTAACGAATATCGCGGGTATGGCGGCTGTTGCCGCCGCGAAAGTCCTTCGTGGCGCTTTCGAGCACGAGCACGCGCGCGCCGCCGCGCCGCGCATTGATCGCGGCGCACAGGCCGGCGTTGCCGCTGCCAATCACCAGCACGTCGAACGGGCGCGTCAGATCGTTGGCTTCACTCACTGTCTATGCTCGCAACGCGTGCGGTTCGATACCATTCTGCTCGCTGCACACGATTTTTGTTTTAATGTCATTCCCCGAAAGTGGACCTCGGGGCAAGCCTTCCGGCCACAGCCGGTGGGCCGCTGGCTCCAAGGCCGCCCGCGCCGACCCCAAGGGTGCTCATTCCAACAGTCCGGGCCTGGCAGCACCCGTACGTTTCTACGTCCGCGGCCTCCAGGCCCGCCCCTTCGCTCAAAACTTTAATGCTCAAAGGTGAGCCTTAATGCTAATGGTCATTCCCCGAAAGTGGACCTCGGGGCAAGGCTTCCGGCCACAGCCGATGGGTCGTTGCCTCAATGGCCGCCCTGCCAACCCCGTTGGCTGCTTATTTCAACGGTCCGGGCCTGACAGAACTTCTACGGCTCTACGTCTGCGGCCTCCAGCCTCGCCCTTCGCTCCAGCTTTCATCGTCAAGGATGATCGCAAACGATCATGAATAGTCCTGTGAAACGGGAATCCAGTCTTTTGTTGCCTGCCTGGACTCCGCTTCCGCGGAAGCGACGCTTCCTTTTCTTGCTCGATGGACACTTCGATCTCGCCGTTCTACCTTTCTCAAGTCATTTCGAGCGCAGCGAGAAATCCTTATTTCGACCGAAGGGAGAAATCCGTCTTAGACCCCTCGCCTGCTCCCGGGATGACAGCCGAATGATTACGACACCGCCTCGAGCGGAGAGGGAACTCATCTTCGGGCGTATCGCCATACGTGAAGACTACACCTCGGTTTGCGTCTATTGCAAAACGTAATGAAACGCCCGTTAAAAAACTTAAAGTCCGAGCACGACGCCTTGAGGCCAGTAAAGGCTCAGCAGCCAGCCCAAGAATTCGGCCATGCCGACAACGCAGACCGTATAGGCCAGGGCACGAGACCACCGCATCCTGACCCAGCCATAAAGAAAAACGAAGGTGAAAAGAGCGGTCGCGATGCCGAACCCGAAAAACAAAATCAGCAAAAGATACAAGACGAGCGAAAGAAAATAGCCCAGAGCGATTCTGGTTTTCGTCCGGGTCTCGAGCCCCGCCGCCATGTCAGGGGCACGGAGATCTAAAAAGAGTTGGGCAACAGCCATGAAAATGGCGGGAATCGTAGCCGCTATGGGAAAAATCGCTCCTAAATAGGGAAAGTCGCGCGCCTCATAGAGCGCCGCCACTGCCACGAGCAAGACGACACCGGTGAAGATGACGGACGGGATTTTTCCTAGAACAACCGGTCCCGCTTCCTCGGCCGGGATGTCTTTGCCGCCGCGTTTTCCCAGGAGGAACCAAAATATGGAGGCGAGAAGCAAGAGGCCTAGAACAATGACTCCGGGCCGCAACAGCCATTCCAGGCCGTAGCGGCTGATCGATAGCCACAGGTATTGTTCGGTCGGCTTGGTCAGAACGAAGCCGACGAGAAGAGGGGCGCGCGGCCAACCGAGCTGCTTCATGAGCCAGCCCACCAATCCCAGCCCGAGCATGGCATAGATGTCGCCGAAGTGCTGTGAGCTCTGAAAGGCGCCAAAAAAAATCGTGACCACTATGGCGGGAGCCAGCCGAGCGAAGGGAATCCAGGTGAGCCGCGCCAGCGCCGGGGTCAAAAGAAAGCACAGTCCAGCGCCAATCGTATTGGCGATGGCAAAACTCCAGATAATGGTAAAAATCAGATCGAGATTTTCCTGCACCATGCGCGGGCCGGGTTGAATGCCGTAGAAAAATAGCGCGCCCAGCAGGATCGCAGCCGGGGCGCCGCCCGGAACGCTGAAGAGAAGCGTGGGGATGAAATCGCCGGCCTCAACGGAATTATTGGCGCTCTCGGGGCCGATCACGCCGCGAATATCGCCCTTGCCAAAGCGCTCTCGGTCACGGGCCATGGCGACCACGTGCCCATAGCTCATCCAGGATCCTGCCGTGGCGCCGATGCCGGGAAGAATTCCAGCCCACACACCTATGAGCGACCCGCGCAGCACGATTCCCAAATGTTGGGTCACATCTCTGGCTCCCTGGAGCCAACCATGGCCCAAACCGATCCGCTCGGCGATCTGGCCCCCTTTGGCCAACAGATCAATAATCTCCGCGACGCCAAAAATTCCCAATGCCACCCCAACCAAGGGTATGCCATCGGATAGGTAAAGCTGGTCAAAGGTATAGCGATAGACGGCCTCAGCCGGAGCAGCGCCGACGCTTCCCAATAAAAGTCCCAAACACGCCGCCAGGCCGCCTTTTAGCGGCGCACCTCCGGTGAGAAACCCCGCGAAGGAGAGACCGAGAACACAGAGCATCAACAACTCGGGAGAGCCGAAGAGTAGAACCAGAGGCCGCGCGATAGGCAGAGAGAGAGTCAAAAAAACGGCGCCGATAAGGCCGCCAATCAACGAGGACAGAAAAGCCGCGCTCAAGGCCCTGGCCGCTTGTCCCTGCTTGGCCAACGGATGACCGTCCAGGACTGTCGCGGCGGCTGCTGCGGAGCCAGGTGTGCCGATGAGCACCGAGGTGATTGTGTCCGAAGTATGGACCACCGCCAGCGATCCGACCAGAAGGATCATGGCCGTGTTGACATCTAGCGTGTAGATGAAAGGGAGTAGGATGGCTACACACGCGATACCCCCCAGACCGGGTAGG
>DASQUN010000481.1:0-2700 GCA_035641275.1 Candidatus Udaeobacter sp.
CGAATGCGCCGACCAAGGTGGATCAGCTCATCGTGGCCCGCACGGCGGCCGAGGAGATGGATCACTACCGGAAAATGGCCCGCCTGGCTGGGGATATCGGGGCCGATGTTTCGTACGTGCTCAGCCGGCCCAATCAGGAGCGTTATGTGGAGGCGTTCCGCGGCCAAATTAAGACATGGGAGGACTTTTCCGTCTTCGGTTTCTTGATCGACCGGGTCGGTCGCTATCAGCTCGAGGAGTTTATCGGCTGCACGTATCTGCCGCTTGCCCGCGTCGTTGAAGATCCGGATGTCATTAGAGAAGAAGAAGGACACATCGACTTCGGCACCAACTGCACGGCGGAATACGCGGCAAAGGGAGGAGAGGCGAAAGAAAGAATTCAGAAAGCGGTGGATTATTGGTACGTCAAGGGTCTGGATATGTTTGGCAATTCCGTGTCGAGACGCTCTGAGCGCTACATGTACTGGGGTCTAAAACGGCGGCCTAACGCAGTGGCGCGGCAGCAATATAAGGACGAGGTCGATGCTCTGATGACTAAAATGGGTCTGACGATTCCGGATCCCACTAAGGGGCGGCTGTACACATAACGAAAAAAACGGTTGCGAGTCTCGCGTCTCGGGTGGCGAGTTCAACTCGAAACTCAAAACTCGGAACTCGAGACTGCGCGAAGCGAGAATAAAGATATGCAACCAGCAGCCAATACTGAAGCTTTGGACCAGCAGTTCAAAGAATTTATTCAGGCTTTGAAGGGGGCGGTCAATTCTGCCATGCCTCATCTCAAGGACGATCCCAAAGTGGTCGATAAGGCAATTTCGGATTGTCAGGAGATCCTTGACGTCGTGATGGAAGGCAATGTCAAGGAATGGCTATCGTAAAGTTTCACCCGCGAACCTCGAGTGGCCCTTTAGAATTTGAATTTGAACGAGGCGCCGATACCTGACGGCGCCTTTGTCTTGCCTGAAGTTACCCGGTTTCCCTAAGGGAGAATCAGCCGTTGAATGTTATCGTCTGCGGTAAAGTCATTCCGGCCAGTACCGTCACCATAGAAATCGACGCCAACAGCAAACGCATGGTGCGGAAAGGCGTCCCTCACGAACTCGATCCTGCGGCTGCCAGCGCTGTCGAAGAAGGACTGCGCTTGACGGAAAAGCATGGTGGTGCGGTTACGCTGATCACGATGGGGATCAGCGATGCGACTATTGGAATTCGCAACGCCCTTGCGATGGGTGCGGCTTCCGCCGTTCACATCCTGGATGATGCCGTGGCGGGATCGGATACGCTCGGAACGGCGAAGTTATTGGCGGCGGCGATCAAGAAGCATGAATTCGATCTCGTGATCTGCGCTACCGAGAGCAGCGACAGCTATTCGGGCATCGTTCCCGGTCAAATTGCTCATTTCCTTCGCGTCCCGCCTCTGACTTTCGCGAAAGAGATTGCGATCGACGGCAACCAGATCACGATCAAACGGCAAAGCGAGACCGGCTACGATGTCGTGGAATCTTCATTGCCTGCGCTGGTCGCTGTCAGCAGCGGCATCAACGAGCCGCGTTATCCTCAGCTCAAAGGCATCATGGCCGCCAAGAAAAAAGAGATCAAGGTATATACCGCGGCAGATTTGGGATTGCCGCCGGAGCAGGTCGGTGAGAAAGGCGCGCGTGAAAAGGTACTGAGCGTTGGTAGGCCGCCTAAACGGCAGGCCGGAAAAGTCGTCACCGACGAAGGAGAAGGCGGAAAGCAGATCGCGGATTTTCTTGCTGAAATCAAGGTGATCTAAGTGGCAGACGCAGTTTGGGTCTACGCGGAACTTAGCGACGATAAGATTACTCCGACTACGCTTGAAATGCTCACGAAGGCGGCGGAGGCAGGAAAAGCAGAAGCGATCCTTCTTGGCCCTGCGCCCGACGACGTTCCGCAAATGCTTGCGAAGTATGGCGCGAGCAAAATTTATCGATCCGCCGATTCTGTGTACCGCGATTACGTCACCCTCCCGGCGGCGGAGACCGTTGCCGGCCTCATCCAAAAGTACAATCCGGCGCTGCTGCTATGCGCTTCGAGTTACGTCGGACGTGATTTGGTTGCCAATTTAAGCGCCAGGCTTGACTGTGGCGCCATCAGCGATGTGGGCGATTTTGTTTTGAAGGACGGAAGCGTCGAGGCGACGATTCCCGCTCTCGGCGCGAGCTACCAGAACACCAGCATGTTGGTCAGCCCGGGAACGAAACTGTTGTTGGTCCGACCCAAGTCTTTCGAGCCCAAAGTCAATGAACAACCCGTCGCGATCGAAGAAGTGCCCGTGGCGTTGGCTCAAGCGCTACGCACGGTGCACATGAAAGAGCGCCTGGCCGTCAAGCGCGAAGGGCCGCAGCTGGACGGCGCAAAGACCATCATCTCCGGCGGCCGCGGGCTCAAAGGCGAAGAAAATTTCGCAATGTTGAAAGAACTGGCCGACTTGCTCGGCGGCGCCGTCGGCGCCACTCGCGCAGCGGTTGACGCAGGCTGGGTGCCTTACGCGATGCAGATCGGCCAGACCGGCAAGACTGTCAAACCGGATCTCTATATCGCTTGCGGCATTTCCGGGGCCGTGCAGCATCTCTCCGGCATGAAAACTTCCAAATTCATCATTTCGATTAACAAAGATCCCGAAGCGCCCATCTTTCAATACTCCGACTTCGGCATGGTGGGCGACGTCTTTAAAATCAT
>DASQUN010000482.1:0-7553 GCA_035641275.1 Candidatus Udaeobacter sp.
TCTCGGTCGTTTGCCTAACGTCCGAAGAGATCCTTGAGACCCTTTCGAATAAGATCTTCCGTAGACTCTTTCTTTCGTTCTTTGCGATTCGTCGGTGACGGTTCGTCTCTAGGAGAAGCAGATTCCTTCCTGCCGAGGAATCTTTGTTGAAGTTCTTCTGTTCCTCTTTGCAGAAATCCGCGCTGCATCGATTTGGCCAGATAGCTTGTATCGGGTTTCGGCTTTACTTGCGGTAGTTTGCCGGTCAGGGCGAAGGGAATCTCCAGTTGTCTCTGATCGTTGAACAGGTACTTTATCTCACGAGCCGAACTGGCTATGTCAGAGGAGAGCGGCGGTGAGAGCAGAAGCACGGAGCGAAAATCCACTTTTCGGTCGAAATCTGCCCACCCACTTCCTTCCACAGAGAAATCCACGGCCGCTATAAGCAGATTTCTCACGTTGATCCGGCCGTCCGTCAGATCAAAATTGGCTTTCAAATCCTTAAATTTGGTGTCTTTGGACTCGAAGGTTTCCGGATATTTTTTCCTAAGCGCGGGATTGATCATGTTCATCATTCCGGGTATGCCCGTAGCGCCGGACAACACACTATCGGCAATGTTGAAATTCAGCAGAGCGCCTTGTAACACCTGGGCGTGACCCTGTCCGCGAAGCGTCGGCTTCACCTCTTCCCACTGGTTACCGCTCCCTGCAACTTTCATTTCCGCGTTCAACCGTCCGCGAATATCCCTTTGCCCATCGCTTTCGGCCTTTGTGCCAAACGTGTCATAGATTTCCTTTACGTCGAGTTCCTGTACCCTTGAAGCGATAGAAAAGCGAGGGACGGGACCATTGAAGGCATATTCGCCTTCGACTTGCAGCGCTCCTTTTAGCGCGTTGACCCGCAGGTTCCGTATGCTGGCGACCTTGTCTGCCAAGGAAAGCGTCGCTTGGAGCTCGCTATAGTTGATCTTATAGAGGCTCCCGTCAGTCGAGAAAAGTTTTGCCTGAACCGCGGCCTTGCCGTCCCTGATGGCTATTTGACCTTCACTGCTGAGGTTCCGAAGTAAATCCTTTTTACGCTCTTCGGGAAGGGATGCTTGAAAATCGGCCGGGTGTAGCTCCGGTGTTGAAAGCTTATAGGTAAGGGTAAGGGGAGAAAATCTTTCGACGGCTGCTGCCAGGCGGATCTTGGAGTTGGCTAAAATCAAAGTCATTTCTTTAATATCCGCCCGCTGTCCCGTAAAATTAATCTTTGTATTCAAATTCTCGATGGCCTTGGAAAACTGGGGAGGTTTGGCGCTCGCGTTCTCCAAGGTCGCGGTGCCCTGAATTTGCGGCATAGTTCCTTTGCCGACCTCGCCGCGGACGATTCCGCGGACCTGCATCTTTCCTGAAAGCTGATAGCTCGCGATCGCTGGAATGATTTTTTCCCAGCCATCCAAAGATGCCGGCTTCGAATCGATGGACAAATTCAGTGCGGGCCGATCGCCCAGCGTGATATCTCCTTTACTTGCTACCTCCAAGTTGTGCAGTTTAACTTCGGCCTGTCGAAGGACGACTCTGGTGCCGCCGTATTGCGCGTCAGTAGAAATTGTTAGCGGAATGCCGCGGGCTTTTTGAAAAGAATCGCCGAAACGGATCGATCCGTCGCTTCCTACGATATTGCCTTTGAGAGCCAGGTTCTTAAGCGTTCCCTTCAATTTGAGGCTCTCGATCCTGAAGACCCCCGCGAGATCCAAATTTTTCGGAAGCCTGGTCTTGAGTTTGGGAACCGCGGCTTGTAGCTGTTCCATGTCGACGGCATGGATATTAACCTCCCCGTCCACCGGGACGTCGTGAAAATCGGCACTGGAAAAAGGTCCGAGGGTAGCTTTGACTTTAAGATTTTGCGTGGACGAGAGTAAAGCGGCCGCCAGATCGATCGTAAAAGGTTTGTTGAAATCCAGATCTTCCACCTCCAGGTCAATCTGTCGAAGCAGAAGGTTGGTGCCCTCTTTCTGGTCGCGGTAATGTAGCTCGCCGCCCGCGATATCCACGAGGGAAACCAAAAAAGCTGAAGAACCGTCTTTGTCTTCGGAACCAGATGCGCTTCTGTTCTTCCTGGCGGCCTCCGGTTTTTTCTCTTTGTCTTTTTTGCCGATGGTCGAGAAATTGTAATCGCCTTTTTGATTGCGAATGATACTTATGACCGGATCGTGGAGTATCATCTTTTTGACCTGAACATCTTTACGAAGAAGGGGGAGAAATTTGACGTTGACCTGAAGATCCTTTGCGCGCACGAATTCGGCTGAAGAGAAAGCGGGGTCATCGGCCATGGTAAAATTGGTCAGTCGAAAACCAATGCCGTTCCACAGACTAACGCTGGCGTCTGCCACTGAAAGTTTACGGCCCAGGGCTTGCTCGGCCTGATTAATCAGATAAACCTTGTTGCGGGCGATATACGAGTTGACGTTCAGTAGGGCCACGAGGAGGCCCACTGCCAGTAAAATGACGATGGCCGCGGCAATGATCCATTTACGCATGATCTTTCCTCCTTCGGGCGATAGACGCTTGGCTTGCCACGGCGGAATGATGCGAAATCGGACGATTAAGGGAAATGGTAAAACCGTGGAAGTGGCGATGCTTCCCAGCAAACTTTAGCAAAAGATGATCATTTACTAAAACTGCCCGGATATTCACATGACCTCTCGAAAGAAGCATTTTAGCAAAGGATTCGGATGATTGCCTGTCGCGGGCGCTTGCGACTACATGAGCGCCTATGAAGCTTGCCTAACCCGACCAGCACTCGCAAGGCGCCGTGGTATATAGTGCCCGATGACCAAAAGCCCGGTTGATCGTCTCTCGGATTATCGTCGACGCTCTGCCGCTCAAAGTGGCTTACCTGGAGCTTAGCATGAAACAGCACAAAGAATTGTGTACCCTTCGCAAACTGCTCGCGAAGGAGGATCCGCGGCAGCCCGATCTACATTCCGGATGCACTGGAGCAGAATCCGCGATGGGAGAGGGCTTCACTATGTTAATCTCAGAGTTGGCATAGGCCGTGGTTAGCCGCGATTAAGAGATCCTCCAGAAGTGTCAATTTAACGAGAAAGGTCGTATAACGGCATCTCGTTCTAGGTCCATAAACCATGAATTTCTGGCAAACGATTGATAAACCCATCATCGGACTTTCACCCATGGATGGCGTTACGGACGCCTGTTTCCGATTCATTACCGCTCAGCATGGCAAACCCGATGTCCTGTTTACTGAGTTTGTTAACGTTGAGACGGCGTTTTTTGCACCCCCTATCCTCATCAAAGACTTTACTTACTCCGAACTCGAACGCCCAGTGGTCGCGCAGGTCTACGGGCACACGCCGGAGATGTTCTACAGGGTCGCCCATATCGTTTGCGAGCTCGGGTTCGATGGATTGGATATTAATATGGGGTGTCCGGCGAAGAAGGTTGCCGCCAAAGGCAGTGGAGCGGCGCTGATTCTTAATCCGAATTTAGCACGCTCGATCATCGGGGCTACACGTCAGGGCATCAGGGACTGGTTTGAGGGACAGAGTCTGCGTGACCTGAAGATTGACTCGGAATTCATTCGAGACATCCGGCGTTCGAATCGACTCAGGATTGGGCTTGAGGCTGCTTCTACCCGCCGTCTGATTCCGGTTTCGGTCAAGACACGAATCGGATATGACCGAATCGTCGTGGAGCAGTGGATTCAAACACTACTCGAGGAAAAACCCGCGGCTATTTCTCTTCATGGACGGACACTCAGCCAAGGATATCGAGGGAAGGCCGATTGGGAAGCCATCGGTCGAGCAGCCGAAATAGCGAAAAACTCAGGAACCTTGATTCTCGGCAACGGCGACTTGCAAGACATGCTGGACGCTTATCGTCGCGTGCGTGAAACCGGAGTGGATGGGGTTCTCATCGGGCGCTCTAGTCAGGGACACCCTTGGATCTTCAGAGCCAAGGATCAGGTGAAACGCGCTCTGCGGTCAAATGGGGTTGTATGCGTGCATCCCGCTCCTGTGAGTTTAGATGAACGGTTCCGCGTTATTTTGGAGCACAGCCAGCTTTTTGAAAAATCTTGGGGCACGCAATGTTTTGTCGGAATACGCAAGCATTTAGCCTGGTATTGTCGAGCTTTTCCAAAATCGGCGGAACTGCGTTCTCGGGTGGTTCGCGTAAACAATGTGCATGAGGTGGCCCAGTGCCTGAGCGATTACGCGACATTGCGC
Organism: Candidatus Udaeobacter sp.; assembly: GCA_035641275.1. GTDB lineage: Bacteria > Desulfobacterota > Binatia > UBA9968 > UBA9968 > DASQUN01. The sequence goes on from DASQUN010000482.1 coordinate 4,209, forward strand.
AGCCTTGAGCTTGAGGCAACGGATCACCCATCGCGGCAGTGTACGAAGCAATCCTGCGGCTCAACCTTCAGTTCGCAATCTCCGGCTTCATGAAACTGATCCTTGCCTCCACGTCGCCGCGCCGTCGGGAGATATTCGCACTTCTCGGTTTGCCGTTTGAAGTCATTGCGCCGGAATTTGTTGAAACTATATCGACCCATCGCCCCATAGAAGACGAGGTTCTGGACTTTGCACTGAAAAAAGCCGATTCGGTTGCCAGGCACCATCCTGACAGCATTGTTATCGGGAGCGACACCCTCATTCTTGTTGACGGAACAAAGGTCGGCAAGCCTAACGGAACAGCCGAAGCAAAAAAAATCCTTCGCACCCTTTCGGGCAAGACTCACCGCATTTTCACCAGCGTCGGCATCATCGATACTTCAGGCGAGCCGAGCCTGAGCATCGTCGAGCAAGTCTCTGTAAGGATGCGGCACTACTCGGAACGAGAGATTGAGCGCTACCTTTCTCGTAATGAATCTCTCGATAAAGCTGGCGCCTATTCGCTCCAAGGTGAAGGCCGCGCTTTGATCGACTCGATCGACGGTGACTACCTTGCTGCGGTCGGCCTGCCTTTAAAACCCATTGCTGGTTATTTGACCAGCCGAGGTATAGCGGTCCCGTTGAGCATTGAGAAACTCTATTCTGACAGAGCATTTCTGAATTGGCAGAGTTTTTGATATCTAGTTTTCGGCTGCTGTTTTTGGGTTAGCTCGGGACTTGAAACCGGAAAAGGAAAACCCTTTAGGAATACCGCTATGCAAATGCGCATTGCCGCAGTCGATCTCGTAAGTAACACCTGTTTTCCCGCACTCGCAGCGGAGGAGCTGGGGTTTTACAAGGCGGAAGGGCTGGATGCTCATATCGAACTGGTTCCTATGCTTGGGGCAACAAAGGCGCTCCGAGACGGTACCGCCGACGCCATGATCGCCGGCTCCGTGCACGATCTTCTGACAGAGTTTCCCGGCTGGGGTGGGGCGAAACTGCTTGTGGCCCTGTCGCAGGGAACACCCTGGCTACTTACAGTGCGGGCCGATCTGCCGGGCACGCGCGGCGACATCCGGGCCGTCAAGGGGCGGCGTCTTACGGCAGCCGACGGACCGGACTTGGCGCTACGAGTGATGCTAATCGGGGCCAAGATCGATCCAGACCGCGACTTGCAGATCGTGAAGCTACCGGGTGCCAGGACTCGTGATGTCTCATTCGGGGTATTTGCGGCCCGGGCACTTGAGGCAGGCCAGATCGACGGGTTCTGGGCCAATGCCATGGGTAGCGAGACCGCGGTCAGTCGGGGAATAGGAAAGGTTCTCATCGATGTCCGCCGCGGTGATGATCCAGGCGAGGTCCGCCACTTCACCTTCGCCGGCCTCGCTACGACCGAGGCGCTGCTCGATCGTGATCCGGAGTGCGCCGCCGCTGCCATCCGTGCCATCGTGAACACTCAAAAGGCCCTTCGCGCCAAACCCTCACTGGCCGCGGAAGTCGGCCGGCGCAGGTTTCCACCGGAATCTGCAGAGCTGATTGCGAGGATCGTTGAGCGGGACCTGCCGTTTTATGACCCGGTCATCTACAAAGAAGCCGTCGCTGGGCTCAACCGGTTCGCGCAGTCCATCGGTCATCTGCCCGGGCCGGTGCCCTACGAGCAGGTGGTGGCTGTTCGGTTTCGTGACCTTTGGCGGTCCTGAAGCTGCCGAGAAAAGGATTTCTATGCGTCGGTTTAGTGTCGAAGGTTTGCGCGCGCGAATCTTTTTGTGCAGCGGTTCGAAACGCTCGGCGTTTTTTTTACCGGGAAGGGCGAGATCTAATCAGTTCACGGCTCTTTTTTTGCCGCTCTAAAGAATCAGCCCATTCTTCGTCAGTGATTGTTAGCTCTTGCGACTACCGTCTCAGCGCGGCTGCTTGTTCACGAGAGACCCGTCTCATCATCGCCCGGCACCCGCCGGCTGCCCATGCTGCCCAAGGTCGCGCATTGCCATAATACGCCCGTTTCATGCCATTTAAGACAGGATTTGCGTCATACGGTAATTAATAGTGGCCGTTTAACTGTAAAGCCGTTCATTCAATCCAAGCATTGCCGAATCCGGCTAAGCTGAAAACAGCGTGAAAGTTTTTTGGCAAAGTTATTTTTTTCCTGTTCTGGTTTGCCATTACGTGTTAGACTGCGTCCAATTTATGTTTAGGAATGACGATGCCGAAAGTGGCTTATGGCTTGAGGGCACTATGTGTCCTGAGCGTTCTTATTAGCGGCTGCGCAACTACACAAATTGCCGAAAAACCCACCGCGCCTTTAAGCTCTTCCACCGGCCCTGATCTCCTTACGCTGCCGCCGTTTGCGGAGTTGGAGAATAATCGCCCAGCGGCTGCGCTCATGAGCAAAAGCTTTTCCCTGGATTTGGGCCCACAGATCGTTAAACTGAAAACATCTTTTGTGGAAAAGAAGGAACAGCAGGAAGACTTGAATGGCATTACGGAAAAGGGGTTGTCGCGGCGCTATTTGAATTTCCTTGCGACGTCATCGTCTCCCACGGGCGGACTGATTACGGAGGGAGAGTTTTCTTACAGTATCCTGGATTCTTTGGAGCCGCGGTGCGACTGCGGTGAGGAACCAAGAATGCTGCGTCTCAGTTTGAAGGACGGTTGGGCGGGTTTCAGCTTCGGCGCAGATTACCAATCCCTCGGCAAAGGATTTACTTCTGTGACCGGCGAGAAGATGGATCAGTCACGTGACGAAGGCCGGTTCTGGGGGGAACACAGCGTGGGTCCCCTCAATCTTCGAGGGTCCATCGGCGAATCATGGGAGCGGCTCACAGAAATCAATGAGTTTCGTCTGACGAAAACTGCTGCCACGGGGATCAATTTTAACCGGGCGAGATGGGGAGGGGGATGGGTCTCAAGCTTCTCTCTGGTGGGAGAAGGTGAGGATGCCGGTCATGATAGGACAGTATTCACCCAAACACTCACCAGTGCGTACCGTCCAGTCAGCGGTTTAACCCTTGGATCGAGTTTGAGCATCAAGCAAGAGCGAATTACAAGTACGGGCATTAGAACCGACACCCCTGGTGCAGGGCTAACGGTTCTCTATACACCTTTCCGACAGCGCTTCAGCTTGAGTGGCAGTACGGCCTACACGAGAAGCTTCAACGCAGGCGGATCCAGCAACGTCGGGGCAGTGGATCTAATGGCCGGGATGAACTGGAAACTGGGAAAGTTTTGGGCAAAAGACGATGTCCTATCGTTCAATCTGAAATACAACCGCCAACTCGACTTTGCTTCGCCGGGCGCCTCTCATGAAGATTTTGCCGGAATGTT
>DASQUN010000483.1:0-4145 GCA_035641275.1 Candidatus Udaeobacter sp.
CGCCGGGGTCGCTCATTAGCAGGCAGGGCAAGAGGCGTTGAAGCGGAAGCCGTTCCAAATGTTCCACCGCTACGCTCTTTCAATTCCGCGGCCAGTTCCAACCGTTCCACCGCTGCGCTGACTAACTACAGGGCCGTTCCAATGGTTCCAGATGTTCCAGTCGTTCCAAACGTTCTCGGACAAAGTTCGAGGTTGCTGCTGCGAGCGTTCAAGGTGTTCAAAGTAAAAGAAGGCGCGAGGCGGGAGGCAACAGTTCCAAACGTTCCAGTTGTTTCAATCGTTCCACTTGTCTTGTTCAAGACGTTCAATACGAAAGTGACTCGCTAAGGCTAGAAAACACTATGTCCTGGGATGAAAATCCTGAAGCTGCGGAGACATAGCGTGTCCGACCCCGTGATGGAAGTATGTGCAAATTGATGCTTAGCATTTTGCAACCAACGGCTCTCGTAACAGCGATGTTCGTCATTGTGGTCCCGTCTGTGACTTATTCACTACTTAAGAACGGTGGGCAACCTGCACCAGGTGGCGAAGGGTCCACTCAAGTTGATCCGGCAAGCGAAGCGCTCAAAGAGATCATGGCGCACTATGCTGCGGGTGAGGATGAAGCTGTGGTGAAGAAAGCAGACGCTTTCTTGAAAAAGTATCCGCTGAATAACGAAAATTTACGCGTTCTATTTTTTCTGGCTGCGAGCCACTATCGACTTGGGCAGATTGATCGCGCGATATCTGCATACCAACGGGCCGTGCCGATCATTGAGAAGCTCAACAACATTTTGCAGCGACGCTATGCTTTCGTTTTCTTCAGGATCGCTACTCTTCATCGTCAGCAGCGGCAATTTGACGCTGCCGTCAAATGGCTTGAGGCGGGTCTCAGCCGGGAGCCGCAGAACAACTACTATCAAATTCTCTTGGGCGAACTGTACCGAGAGCGAGGAGATGGCAACCGTGCGGTGAAACACTTCAACGAGCTACTCGGTTCATCGACCTTGATCAGCGAGGAGAAAACCGTCGTTCGCGCGAAGATCGATCGCGCAACTCCTGCAGGTTTGGGTTCGTCGGTTCCACGCGTCGAGATGGCTCGTGAACCCTTTTATCGCGGTTTCTCGTTTGCGCTTGTACCGTTGAACTACTCAGCGCCGGAAGGCGCCTTGCGTGACATCTGCATACTTCTGGAAAGCAAGTGGCTCGTCGGATGCGAGGTATTGCCATCGCTTTCATTGGACGAGGACAAGATCCTGAATCGCGAGCGTAATCAGTATGCAGGCGATCGCATTCTCGATGAACTCAGAGCGCGTTATCCGGCATCGGTGCGGCCTCAACGTCTGATCGTAGCATTAGTAGGGCGGGATATTTTCGGGCCGGGAACGAGTTACGTATTTTCGTGGCAGAGCCGTCGAGAGGGAGTCGGAGTCGTGTCTGCATACAGGTTCCTGTTTGGACTAGAGGACTTTTATGAGCCGCAAATCACTCTGATGCGAAGGCTCGGGATTCAGTTTATCTCGGCGACGGGCTCTATGCTCGGGATTGCGAGGGCTATCAGAGCCGACTGCCCGACGGCTTATCCACACGACTTTCGTGAATTTCAACAGAAGGGCTCGAAGCTGTGCGAATCGACGATTCGTCAAAGGGACGAGCTCTTAAAGGCGAGAGGCGGAACGGCTTCGGTAATCGGGACAGAAAGAAACGAAATGATCAACCGCGTCAATCGAAGCTACTACTTTGAATAGCAACAGCTTTAGCGCAGTTTGAAACGCGGCGCTAAGCGATAAGCAGACTAGGCTTCGGCAACTCAGGTCTGACCCTCGCAATATCTTTGATTCACATCAATAGACACGAGGCTTGAGGCGAGAGGCGGAAGAGAGCCTTCCAGGCGGTTCAAAGTTCAAGGTAAAACTGTGACGCGTTCAAGACGTTCAGTGGTTCGACTGAGGTTACCACGAGCGGATATTTAAATGCGGCGCTCCGTTCAAAAGGTTCAGCTGGAGTTGTGTTTGGCAAAAGCCGGGGGAAGGTTAGGCTTGCATGGATGGCATGATGTATGACTGGGACTCAAATAAAATCTTCAGAGTTAGACGAGAGAACTTTTCGCTAAATGCGTGAACGCGGATTTTGAAGGATTGTCATTCGATGTTAGGCAGCGGTTCGTAGGTAACCAGGCCTCGATCGCGTCTCTCCTTTACCCACTGGGCGATAACGTCGCGCAAAATTTCTTCGGCGTGCACGAAAGAAGTGATTTGGGATGGATCTAGCGCAACGAGCAGCTTTTCCCCTTCTTGCACGAATCGAACGTCGATTCTTTTCATGATTCACCTACCCGATAATGTGTTCGATTGTTACCCTCACTCCTGTCTGCACTGAAATATAAACAACTATATCACTGCCCACCTTGAACGAAAAGACACCGCCGCCATGGTCGATAACCCCCTGAGTCTTTCCTTGAGCGACTTCTTGCGCTCTCGAGCCAATTGACCTTCTAACATTTCTGGGTAAACGGAGGAACGCCGGCCTTGCAGGTGTTGCGATCTCAATGACCATCGATGCAAAGGCGTGTCCATAGCACGACTCCGCCAGTTAGCGCAAGAATTATACAGCTTGCCTGCATTGGGTTGTTGGTCATTGAGCCGGCTTGGTGTCAGTCTTTCGTCTTGCTTTATTCGCGGTTTGTACCGGCGCAGATGGTTCTTCTGGCCTCGGATCTGCACACGCAGACCGGCGCGTTGACAGACGTCGTAGAGACAAGCTATGCAGGGACCAAAGGCTGGCATGGCTTGCGGAGAATATTCCCGCTGGAGTTTTATTCTTTTTTTGGGCGGCCTCACAGGTGTCGCGGATCGATTTGCTCTCAGGAAGACGACCGATGAAAGCAAGTAAACGCAAACTCGATGTCCGGGCCGGCGCCGTCATGTGGGCGACGTTGTGCATATTCTTGTGCCGGCCATCCGAGGCCTTGCCCCAGGAATTGTTTTACCAGGGCAAGACTATCACAGTGATCAGCGGCCGGGACCCGGGAGGCTTGGGAGACCTGCGGCACAGGGCCATATTACCCTACTTGAAGAAACATATTCCCGGACAGCCGAATATCGTGACGGAATATATGCCGGGCGGTGGAGGCCGGAAGGTGGCAAATCATATCTACCGAACCGCTCAGCCGGACGGTTTGACCATGGGATCTCCTCCGGGCGGCTTTATCTTGGCAGCAGTTCTGAAAGAACCCGGCGTGAATTACGAACTCGACAAATTTACGTACTTCGGCACTGCCGAGTCCGAGGATCACTACGTGTTTGTCACGAGAAAAGAGGCCAATCTGGGCACGTTGGACCGTCTCCGCGCCACTTCCGGAATAAGAATCGGCGCCCAATCGGTGGGCCATACAATCCATACGCTGGGCCGATTGTTCGCCTATATTCTGCGTCTGAAGGAGCCCAAATTCATCACCGGATACTCGGGACCGGAAATGGATCAAGCGCTCTTGCGTGGCGAAGTCGACGCCAGAGTGAGCGCCGTCGCCTCGTTGCTGCAGCGCAGTCCCGAATGGATCGAAAAGAAGCTCGTTGACGTTCACTCAATCTTGCAGATTCCCAAAAGCAGCACGCATCCTCGCTTTACTGATCTGCCCGAACTCGAATCGTTTGCCAAGACCGATAAGGAGCGCCTGCTGCTAAACATCTACCGGTCCTTCAGTATGGTCGGCGCGACCTTTATCACTCCGCCGGGCACACCCCGGGAGCGGAATCGGATCCTGCGCGATGCGATCACTGCTGCCTACAGAGATCCGGAGTTTTTCAAAGACTTTAAGAAGGTCACCGGCGAAGCGCCTTCTCCTATCATGCCGGATGAATTCGATGTCATCATCAAGAAGCTTCCTCGCAATCCCGAAGACGTGGATCTTTTCAAAAAAATCGCCGGCGGGGGTCCGCTGCCCGGCCATTAGATACCAACTTGCACACAAATCGGGATATCGGCGACCAAGTGGGGGCGCCCATTAGCTGTTGATTTGTAATTGCGCGCCGCTGTTTTCATCGCGCAGGACGGTTCCAATGGTTCCAGATGTTCCAGTCCAGCAGTTCAATCGCTGCGCTACGTGGGCGCCTTGGGTCGTAAGAACATGATCGTTCCAAGCGTTCCACCGCTACGCTCAGTTCCAG
>DASQUN010000484.1:0-7649 GCA_035641275.1 Candidatus Udaeobacter sp.
GCCTTTGGCCAAAAAAAATGACTCTAAGAAAACTCACGTGATTGCAAAACCTCAGGGGCCTGGCGTGATTCCTCTGGTTCTACCCACTCGGATGCGCATCAACAGCGGACAGTTAAATCTTGAGACGAAGGGGCAGAAACCTGTACGAATTAACGGTATTGATTTGTTATTGCAAGAATTCTCAAGTACTCAACCTTTCCCGTACCGGGCGTCTTTCGACTATCCCGGCTTAAACAGCGTCTCTTTGGAAGGAAAGCTCAGCTATCGGGAAGAGCAGGCCAGTCTGATAGTCAAAGACAATCGCCTGAAAGTTCAGGACATCGTTCTTCCCGTCGAGGGAACCGTGAGCAATCTCACTACGATCCCCCGTGTTAATCTGAGTTTGGCCAGCGACCAGCTTGACGCCAAACCCGTGTTTGAAATTCTCTCGATTTTCGGCCTAGCCCCGCGCGATACCGAAATTTCTGGACCGATGGGCCTGCGCATAACGGTTACGGGTCCCTCAAACGGTCTCGCGACCCAAATTCGCGGACTATTCAACGACGTGAAAGTCAATGGCAAACGGGCGCTCAAAGGCAACGTGAAAGGAGAAGTCTTTATCAAGCTGCCCACCGGCAGCGGGTCGGTGAACCGACGTCTGCAAGGAGATGGAAAACTCACGGCGAGAGACGGGGAGCTTACGAACGTCGATCTCATCAAGAAAATCCAGCGAGTCACCGGCATGATCGGTCTGTCCAAAGATGAGCGCCGCCAAGCCACTACTTTCAAAACTCTAGAGGCGGATTTCACAATCGCTAACGGCTTCGCTGATTTTAAGCGCATCCACCTGATCAACCCGCAAATGGAGGTCAATGGGGGCGGCACAATGACGCTCGAACGGCCCACTTTAAACATGGCTCTTGAGACCGCGCTCTCAGGCGAGGCGTCGTCTCGAATTGAGAGAGGTAGAGCGGCGAGCTTTTTCAAAGACCGTGAAGGGCGCGTCGTCGTTCCTTTAAAGATCACCGGACCCGTGGAAAATCCATCCGTGAATCTGGACAACGAAAAAGTTCTGGGCAAAGGCATGAATGAGAAGATGGAGAAGGGACTGGGCTCATTCTTCAAACAGCTGTTTCGTCGAAGGTAGGGGCTCCCGGGGCTCGAGCTATCGGCGCGGCTGTGCAGGGCTCAATTTTACGATAAAGCTTTGCAGACTCTTTCCCGCGAGAGTCTCGGTTACGGATTCGTCGACGTCGAGAAGGATTTCATCGATCTCATTTTCCTCCGCCGTTCGATTGATCTGAGTTCTTACCTTCCTACCAGAATTGCGCACGCAATCCAGAATCTCTTTAATGCTGATGGTTTCGGGATCGCGGCCCAGAACGAAGGTCTCCTCATCCGCCAACGGCAACACCAACCGTGTTTGCTGAAACATCTCCATAAGATCCTTCACCAGACCTGCAGGAAGATGCAACTGCGTCGCCAGTTCCGTAACGGTCATTGGATCCAGCCCGTGATAGAAATTACGGCCTACGAGGAACATCAGATGAAGCGCAAGTTTTTCTCGGCCCGCCGGATTGTGAGCGGGGTTTTCTTTCTCTCCCTGATAAGAATGGATGTGTTGGTAAGCATAGGCCACTTGCGCTCCCATTAAGACAATGATCCAGCCGATGTGGAGCCACAACAGAAAAAGCAACAGAATAGCGAAGCTGGAGTAGATCGCATAGTAGCGCGTTGAGGAAGCCACAAATACGGTAAAACCCCAACCTACCGTTTGCCAGAGTAGGGCGGCTACAATCCCACCGACGAGGGCGGATTTTAATTTCACTCGCGTATTCGGAATAAAAACATATAAAAAGGCAAAGGCTGCCCACAGCGTGATATAGGGCACTAATTTCAAAAGCGTCAGTATCACAGTCCCGAAGGGTTCTAACGACATTAGCTTCTGGACAAACGTATTGCTTTGCAGCGTCGCTGTGATCGTCACGGCCGCGAAGACCAGCACGGGACCGACTAGAATCACACTCAAATAGTCGCTGAACTTTCGCGTGAACTTTCTCGGGGATGTGATCCGCCAGATGTGGTTGAACGCCTGCTCTATGGTCCCCATCAACGAGAGGACCGTGATAAAGAGAGTGACCAAACCGACGCTTCCCAGCGCGCCGGCGCTCATCCTGTCCACGAACCCGATCAGGTGATGTGTGATCTCTTGGCCCTTCTCCCCTAGCGGTGCCAGCGCCTCGGCAAGTGCGGGCTCCATCCGATTATGCACGCCGAAGGCCTTGAGGATGGAAAAGATCACCGCCAACAGTGGCGCCAAGGAAAGGAGTGTCTTAAAGGCCAAGGCCATGGCCTGAAGCTTTACCAGGCCATCGATGAAGTCCTGGGCGACCCCGAGGCTTATCTTGATCACCGAATGGAACAGCCGTTTAAACCGCGTGAGATCGGAGGAGTCGATATCCCATAGGCGGTGGACGACCTTAGTTTTGATTCCCTGAATCGATCGTCTTCTTTGTCGCGTGGATAGATTCATAGCCACATTACCGTTCTGTGAATCGGCTCCGAAGTCTATCAAGTTTAGCTGTCCTCGACAAAGCAATTTTATCGTTCGCGATCGGCGCGGTTTATTTGACAAAGAGGTGCGCGGCTTTATATGGTGCAATTCCCCGCGAGGAAAATGGCAGGGACTGACGGATCTTGCTCTATTGAAGGCATCGACATCATCTTCAGCTACACAATCCCCTCCGCTTTTGACTCCGCGTCGCGCGCTTAATGGCCCCGGACTCGCTGCGGTTACTTTCTTTTGCGTTGCCGGCGGGGCTTTCGGCTTGGAGGACGCCGTCGGCGCCAGCGGTCCGCTGGTCGTTCTTCTGGCCATTCTCATTCTGCCCTGGCTCTGGAGTTTTCCGACGGCGCTTATGACTGCCGAGCTTTCGACAGCCATGCCTGAAGACGGCGGCTATGTCATCTGGGTTGAAAAGGCCTTCGGGAGATTCTGGGGATTTCAGGAAGGCTGGTTGAGTTGGCTTTGCAGCTTCGCGGATAACGCGCTCTATCCCATCATGTTCGTTGACTATCTTGCCTACCTGCGCGGCGACATGCCGCTCGTGGAGCGCTGGATGATTGGCGCTGCGGTGATAAGTGGCGTCACCTGGTTGAACGTTCGCGGTATTCGGCTCGTCGGTATCGCTTCCATCGTCTTCACCCTGCTGGTCCTGGCGCCCTTTGCCGTGATGGTTCTATTGGGCGCCCCGCGGGTTCAACCCGCAGTGTGGTTGACTCGAACGAGCCATACCGACTGGGCGTTGCTTTTCAGCATTCTACTGTGGAACACGTCCGGCTGGGACAATGCCGGCTGCTGTGCCGGTGAGGTGAAGAGACCAGAGCGGGATTACCCGCGCGCGATGGCCGCCGCTGTGTTTGTGGTGACCCTCGTTTACCTTATGCCAATCGCCGTTGGCGTCAGCGTGGACACGGATTGGCCGGCCTGGAAGGAAGGTTACTTGCCCAACGTAGCGGCGCAAATCGGCGGTTCCTGGCTGGGAATCTGGCTCACGGTTGTGGGATTGGTGAGTGCCACTGGGATGCTTAACGCTCTCCTTTGCACTTCCGCGCGCGTCCCCTTCGCGATGGCGGAGCGCGGCATGCTGCCCCGCCGCCTCGCGGCCCTCCATCGGCGCTATGCGACGCCATGGCTGTCCATTCTGGTGAACAGCTTGGGCATCGCCGTGCTCATTCCATTCTCGTTTCAAGAACTAATTGAAATAGACATGTTTCTCTATGCAATGGCCCTGATACTGGAATTCGCCGCGCTCATATGGCTGCGCATTAGGCAACCTGAAATGTCTCGGCCCTATTGCATCCCGTTTGGAATTCCTGGCGCCATCGCCATCAGCATTCCGCCGATTGCTCTGTGCCTGGTGAGCATCGTATTGTCCAACGCCCCGACGAAATATATTAGCCTGGGTGGGCTTGCCGTGGGGCTGGTAGTCTATTATTTAGGAAACAGGGCGAGCGAAGCACCGGAGAGCGAGCCTAAGTTGGCAGTCTAAATCCGCAAGCGACGGAGTTAATAAAGAAGGGAGGAATAATGTTACAGGCCAATGCGATCCGCACCTTTGCTATAAATGCAAGAGATCTGGCTCAAGCCGAAGAGTTTTACACCCGCGTGCTAGGAGCCGAAGTCGTCCGGCGCATCCAGCCCAACGAAGAGCAGCTTAAACAAGGCCGCGTCAAAGAGGTCGACGTTCTGCTGGGAAATTTTCAAGTTCATATCTTTGATGCATCCCAAGCGCCGCGCTCCGGCGTCCCCCATCACACGATCTCGATTCCCTGGAAAGAAAAGCGGCAAGCCATTCAGGAACTGGAACAAAGCGGAGCAAAGGTCGAAAACACGCGCGATCATCCTGATGGTAAGGGTTACTCGCTTTACGTCAAAGATCCTGACGGCAATATCTGGGAGCTCTGGGCGGCACCCTGAGTTGCGTCGAACATGGACCCGGCCCCCAGGGCAATGACCGCAGTTGGCGTACGTAGCCCATTCAGCGTTCATGCCGTAGGCGCATTTCATACAGCGAAGTCTTGCAGCGATGCGGGGGTTCTTGACCGGCAACGGCCCATCTCATTTTTTTATTGTTTCTTACAGCGTCCGCGTGTATATTAGCTCGCCATAGGTGGATTGAATCGTTACCTCCAACGCTTACAACGGTTAATCCATACGGCCCCGCCAACAGACTTTCGACATCCACCTTAGAATTCTCTCCATTTGAGCCGCGCTACATAGTTTTTAGCCGGATCGCTGGAAAGGCTTTGGGTATCGATGTCTTCCTTCACTGGCCACAATCGAAAAGTTGGGCTGAAGCCTGCGACATCTGTCCCGCAGTTACGAAGTGAACTTGAAAAAAATCTTCAGGTCTAGATAAGAGAGATCCCAAAGATTCCACGATAACTCAGCAAAGACTGGGTTGAGAAAGGAAACTAATATGACAGACAGCGACAGTAAAAGAGGTGCAAACCCGCTTGTCACAAGGGGACCTGCGATACCCGGCGTTACGGCGAGCACTCGATCCGTCAAGCAGGAGCTTAAGATCCTGAGAAGACGGAAAGCGGTTGTAACGAAAAAACCCACTCGATTAGAGCGCACGCGAAAACTGCACGACGTGTTGGTGAATCTCGTGCGACTGCTTCAGAGCGCCGGCTTCGCCTCGGTGTTGTCGCCGCCGGATCCAATAACCATCATAGGACCCGAAGTCGAGGATCCCAAAACGCAGGGCAAGATCGGACATGTGCGGGAGCCGCTCGGAAGTTACATCCAGCGTCTGTCGGTCGAAGACAACTTCTTCCAACGGCCGCCTTTCGATCATTTGACCGATCCGATTTACCGAAGGCTCATACGCGACTTTATCGAAGGCGCGGTGATGCCAGAGAGCAAGATAGCGGCGTTGGGTTGGTCGGGAGGGATCCGCTCGCTCGACGACGGGAACATCAGGTTTTCCATCATCGATGGTCTTCAGAGGCTTTACTGCTTTCTGATTGCCATTTTGTTGGTTTGGCGCCGCGAGCGACTTGTACAAGACGGCATAATCCCGGAAGAAGCATGGAACTTCTTCGCGGAGTCCGTGAAACGATTAGGTGAACCCGAGCCGGCTACGGAAAACCTTCTCCAGCGGATCATGCGGTATGAAATTTTTTACAAGATCAGCCTCGCCGGTCTGCTCCATTACATGGTTACCTTCAACTCGAGTCAGCGGCGCATGAGCCTGCGGGTGCAGCTAGAAATAATGAAAAAGCCGCTGATCGAACATTTAAAAAGCGAGGGAATTCCGATTTGGGAGGACCTTGGCAGAATGCCGGGGCAACGAAGACCGCAGGATAGATTTCTGGCATCAGACATCGTGCTGGCGACGCAAGCGTTTATCACCCATAACGTCCATGTGACCACTGCGGTCGAAACGGAGCGTTTTCTCGACGAGAATCAGCCATACTTGGACAACATTGGAGACATCTCAGACATCATAAGGACGTTGAAGCGCATCAGTACCGAGGTTTACCCGAAGATCACGGAGGCTTATGAGTCGAAATCAAAGCAGCGGTTCCTCATGATGAATGGAGACCCGTTCTTGCTGGGATTTGTAGCAGCGTGCGGCTACATTCGGAGTCGGGGAAACATGGAAATTCTCGACAAAGCGCTGGACAAGCTACTGAGAGAATGCGATTGGCCGGGTGGCGATCCTCTCCATGTCGAGTCCTACGAAAGAGCACTCGACGTAGTCAATACCACTCGAGGTAAGGATGCGCGACGGCTCGTCGATGATACCTTTCGCCGCTTTTTCTTGGGTGTGACAACGGAGCTCGACTGGCTAGACACGGCTGATCAGATTGCTGGAGGCATGTCTCACTGACGGATTAGAATCCAAGTCTCAGATCGTTTTAGCGCGGGCATTAACTGTTAAACGAGCGCGATCACAATGCGTCGTGCTAGAGCATGCTCTCATTCCGCCAAAAATGCACTCCTGGCTCTGGACAATAGAGCCGGCAGTTGGGCAATTTTCAAAATTGCCCTATGAGATTCAAAATCAGCCACCACTTTTGCCGCACATCGCTCTTTAGTGCGGCCTTCAGCGATTCGGTGGCGTACCGGAGGTTGGCCTGCTGTGGCGCACATCCTTTTACCGTGCTACCCGCGTCGTGCCCATTTCCATCTGCGCAGCCGCGAAGGCCCACTGATCCGCGAGCTCCGCAATGAGCTTGTCGGTTGGCCGGTAACCGTGCGAAGCCTTGGTCGCTACGCGGATAAGAACGGGCCGGTCACAGCCCTGCGCCTCCTGCAGTGTTGCAGTGAACTTGAAGGAATGACTCGGCACGACCCGGTCGTCGTGATCCGCGGTTGTGATCAGCATGGCCGGATAACAGACTCCTGGCTTGATGTTGTGTAGCGGCGAATACCTGAAAAGATACTTAAACTGGTCGGGATCGGAAGATGAGCCGTATTCTGGGATCCACGCGCGTCCTCCGGTGAACTTGTCGTAGCGCAGCATGTCCATGACCCCGACGGCGGGCAGCGCGACGGCATAGAGATCCGGCCGCTGCTCCGCGACGGCCGCCACGAGCAGGCCCCCATTCGAACCGCCGATGATCCCGAGTTTGGCCGGCGCAGTATATTTTTCCTTCACGAGGTACTCGGCTACCGCGATGAAATCGTCGAAGACGTTCTGCTTGTTCGCCAGCATCCCGCCTTTGTGCCATTCCTCGCCATACTCCCCACCGCCCCTAAGGCTGGCCGTTACCCAAATGCCGCCGCGCTCCAGCCACGCCAGCGCGTCGGGACGGTAGACCGGCATGGTAACGATCGAGTGTCCGCCGTAGCCGTAGATCATGGTTGGATTGTTACTGTCACGCGGCAGGTCTCTTCGCGCCGTGAGAAAGAACGGGACCCTCGTACCGTCTTTCGATATCGCGAAAAATTGTTTCGTCTCATATTGGGTCACGTCTACGGGCGAATCCGGTGCCTCGAACGGTGTACTCTTCTTGGTTCGAAGGTCGTATACGAAGAGGGTCGTGCGGTAAAGCGGCGAGGTGAAGGCGTAAAAGACTTCTGGAGAGTCCGCGCGGCCGCCGATGCCGAGGACCGTTCCTGCGTCGGGAAGCGGGATGACTGCCTCGGGCCGCCC
>DASQUN010000485.1:0-6336 GCA_035641275.1 Candidatus Udaeobacter sp.
GGAGATGCGATGCGCAGCTTCGTAATAGCAGCGCTGCTCTCGCTGGCACCGCTACCGGTTTCAGCGGCTTCGCTCGAGGAGCGGCTCGCTCCCTGCCTGGCCTGTCATGGCGCTAAGGGGCAATCGACAATCCCCGACGTGCCTTCGCTCGGCGCGCAGCCGGCGTTCTATGTTACGATCCAGCTTTACATGTTCCGCGAAGGGATGCGCGTGGTCGAGCCGATGAACGCGATGATGAAGGATCTCAGCGACGATGATTTGCGCGGCATGGCGAATGTGATTGCACAACTGCCGCCGCCGGTGCCCGCCGCCGATCCGGCAGATCCTGGGCGACTCGAACGGGCTCGCGCGCTGATCCAGCAGCACCGGTGCAATTTTTGCCATAACCAGGATTTTTCCGGAGAACAGAACGTTCCGCGCTTGGCCGCCAACGCGAGGACTACCTCGTGAAGGCGCTGCGCGAGTACAAGAGCGATGCGCGACGCGGCTACGACCCTTCGATGGCGGATGTCATGCAGCCCGTCAGCGACGCCGATATTCTCGATCTCGCCCATTTTCTCGCGCACCTGCGGTGAGGATGGCTAGCGCTTCTACCGGCAGGAGCGGTGGTTTCCGATGAACTTTCACTCCAGGTGATTTTGTCTGTCGTCTCAGACGTCAAACTCTCGTTTGCTGCAAAGAATAATTCAGGTCGCCGACTCGAAACCAGCGATAGCCGTAAACTTCAAGGGCAATTTTGTGATTTCCTTGCCTATCCGCGCGGCTCTCGTCATTCACCAGCAGATTGACCACCGCAGCGCCACTGTAAAAACTGCCGCATCTCGGTGAGGTATTCGAACTTTAGCTCCGCCTTTTTCTTGCCGGGCATTTTATTTTCAATCATGAAAGGAACCGCATCGAGGCGGAATCCTGCTATTCCAAGCTCAACCCAGTATCCCATGATCCGACGGATTTCGGTTCGTACATCGTAATTCTCCATATTGAGATCGGGCTGGAACTGGTAAAAGCGATGATAATAGTATTCCCGCGCCTCCTTATCGTAGGTCCACGTTGCTTTTTGCACTCCGGGAAATACCACTCCTCACTTCCAGTCCGCCGGACGCTTTTTAGACCAGATGTACCAGTCGCGATATTTCGAGTTCTTGTTCTTCCGCGCTTCTTGAAACCAGGGGTGCTGATCGGATGTGTGATTCACCACGAGATCGATAATGATTTTGATGCCGCGCTTTTTCGCCTCGTGGATGAACTCGACAAAATCTCCGCTCGAACCATAGCGCGAGTCCACGCCGTAATAGTCGAAGATATCGTAGCCGTCGTCGCGGTTCGGGGTAGTTGAAAGGGTGCCAGCCAGATCGCGCCGATGCCCAATGTATGGAGGTAATCCAAACGACGGATCAGCCCTTCAAAATCGCCAATACCGTCGCCGTTGGTGTCCATGAAAGTTTCGAGATCGAGGCTATAGATAACCGTGTTCTTGTACCATAAATCCTTGATCATGAGCCCTCCGATTAATCAGCTACGACCTTTAGTTAAATCATAGCAAACGAAGCGGCTGCAGAAAGGCGGGCTCGGAATTTTGCTGTGCTCGGAGAGTATAAGGGGGATTCGTGGTGGAACCTTCAATCAGAAAGCAGGACGTTGCCAGAAAGCAGAACCTTGCGGCCTGCTGCAAGCGCGTGATAAAAATTCTCTTCCATGGTAGCACTGACTTTGGGACAGGCTTTGACGACGCTTTCGGCCCAATCGAGATATTCTCTCTTACGCTCTATTGGCCAGTCCTTAGGAGGCGAATGGGTGACGTCCAACACGTTGGCCGTCTTGTCAGCGAGCTTGATTAGGACGGCATCCGGGGAGAGATCCTGGGCGTGATCGATTTGCAGTTGCTTTCTGACCTTCTTGGGTAACGATTTGTCATCGGTCACCTCTTCGACAATCCGCCGGACTCTCTGACCGAACTTGGCCTCCAGCTCTTCTGAAGTGGTCTCGGTATCCTCGAGCGTATCGTGAAGGATGGCTGCGGCAAGGATCTCTGGTTCCATTACAGCGCCGATTTCCGCGAGAATTAACGCGACGGAAACGGGATGGTTGATATACGGGGAGGCTTCTTCGTCTTTCCTGCGCTGATCTTTGTGTTTGCGAGCCGCAAAATCTATCGCTCGAAGCAATAATAGCGAGTTATTCATTTCTCTCTCTTTGTTGGTTTCGGCCGATTTGTTCCTGAGGTTCTGGCCCAAGTATGCCTCTCGCTACTCGTCGGTTGCAAGCGGTTCCGGTCTGGCTCAGCATACGATTGTGCTCGGGATGGAGGGCTTTGGCGGAAAGTTTTCCACGACCGCATTTCTCGCGTGTGGTTGCAACTCGCCCGGATTATTCATCGTACTTTAGCTTAGGAAAGCCGGGCCGCTCCTTAAGCCGGCGCAATAGGTCTCTGCCTCTCTCACCAATCACACCAAGCCTCCTGAGATCTCTCACCGTTACTATCCGGCAGGTAGGTGTACCCTGAATATTCAAGCGCCCGGTCACAGTGGTTATCCTGCCATGTCTCTCCTCTTTGACACCGAAGCTTCTCGGTGCGCCGGCTTTCGTATCGCCCCGGCTTTTCTTTCTTCGAGCCGAGGGGCGAGCCATGGGGCCGCGCTCAGAGAAACGGTAACGTTTCGTTCAGGCCCGGACCGGAGGAATAAGCACCTTTGGGGCGGATCGGGTGGTGGCCTACAAGGTAGAGGCCCATTGAGCGCGGCCGGAAAGGGCTCGCCCGAGGCTTGAAACAGTGTGTCGGCGCTTCTCCAGCATCGCTGAATAATCCGGGTTAGGTAATCTAGTGGAAGGATGGGCGAGGAGTGCGAGAAGCACCGTAGGAAGCCAGGGTATGACCCGAGCTAATTGGTTTTGCTGAGTTGAAGGAAAGCACTTGGCCTGATCGATCGGTTTGCTATGACAAGTCGTTT
Source organism: Candidatus Udaeobacter sp. (assembly GCA_035641275.1). Classification (GTDB taxonomy): domain Bacteria; phylum Desulfobacterota; class Binatia; order UBA9968; family UBA9968; genus DASQUN01. Next base: position 2,949 of record DASQUN010000485.1, read on the forward strand.
TCGCTTCTGATTTACTCGTTGGAATGTCGTTTAGGACTGGAGGGCGAGGCCGAGCGGTTGCGGCCGGAAGCCTAGCCCCGAGGAGCATTTTGGAGGAATTCACCAGCCGGTGAATTATCGCCAGCGGCTGAAATGGGTGGCTACTTGTCTCGACTGAATTCCAGGATAAGATCGCAGATCTTGTCGGTGTGTTGCTCCGGCGGCATCACATTCCAGAACTCTGCATTGGGCAAGCACTCTCTTAAATAGTGGGCCGCAGAAGTGCCGTGTGAGGCGTCGTCACCAGGGACGATGAACGCAGGCGCTTTGATTCCCATCACCTCTTCCGGCGTCGCGCCCGTCGCCGTGTCACGATCGAAGAGAACCCGGGCGGTTGTTTCCACAATCCCCACGTAACGCTCCCGATCTTGTGAGCGAAACGCGTCGGCGAACTCGTCGTCCTGAGTAACGCACTGGGCCCATGGACCCGATGCCGAGTCTTCGCGAAACCCTTTGCCTCCTTTGGCGCGTTCCGCGACCGCAGATAGCCCGTTGGCTTTAGCAAACGCTGCGTGCGCGGCGAACCTCTGCAGGTTGTTCGCTTTCCAACGGTAACCTCCGACCGGCCAGTGGAGAAATAGAGACCGCGTCGACTTTGGGAAGGAAACGGCGAAAGCAAGCGCGACGGAACAGCCCATGCACCCGCCGAGCACACATGCGGAGTCTATCTTGAGATATTCCAATAGTTGCTTAGCTTGGCGGGCATAGAGATCCCAGGTGAGCTTTTCAACTCTCCCGCCCGAACGGCCGGACTCCCGCCTGTCGTAAACGATTATTTGAAACTGCGACGAAAGCTTGTCTAAAGCGTCGATCTCTTTCCAGGCGCTGGCAGACGACCATTTGTCTATCGTCGCATCAAAGCCCCCGGGCGCCAGCATCAGCAGTGGCGTTCCCGAACCTCGGGTTTCGTAATAAAGTTTCAAGCCATCGATCTGTGCTACGGGCATGCTTTTTCCTCCTGAATCGAAGATTTAATTAACATGGTGTGCAGAACATTGAAAGTCAGTTGAAAATTCCTCGCGTGCAAAGCAAGTGGTAACGCCAATTTGCATCCTGTGATTTTCCCCAGGCGGTATGCCGGTCTAACTTTGTTTCAGCACTCGGAATGTCGGGGTTGCGATAATCGCGGCGAGATCATGCATTGTTCAAGCTTTCGCAAGCCATTCGCAGTAATATCTCCATAGACCCTCTGCTGAGCTGTTTCCCCTGCCCGTGCGCTGCTGAAATTCCTTGATGTCTTCATCTGGTATGGAGGGAACATTACCGAGCGAGGCGGCCTGGAGGTTCATCTTCGCCAGGGTGTCGACTTTGATGGCGGTTACGGTTGCCTGCTCAATGCTACTTCCGACAACGATCAAGCCGTGACCTCGGAGAACGCAAATATCACTTTCACCCATGACTTTCTGCATCGCATGGACCTGTTCCTTGGTATTTAGCGTGAGGCTGCTGTCATAGACGGGTATGCCCTTTAGACTGAGGCGCATGCTGTTGGGATCGTAACCGCCGAAAATCGGTCTAAGCTCGATTCCCGCCATACTGCAGAGAACGACTGATGGCGGGTGCGCATGAACGACACAAGAGACATCAGGTCTGGCCTTGTAGAGCTCGCCGTGTATGCAAGCCTCGTTGGGAGGCTTTAGACCGGTTTTTTTCTTCAGGATTTGCCCATCCAGGTCGGCCAAAACGATATCCTTGGGCCGGGTAAAAAGAAGTCCGGTTTCGTTTGGGCCGCGTCCACGGATCAGCATTTGTTGAGGGCGGTGGCGTCCGCTCACGTGTCCGGTGGTTTCTTTGAATAGGCCGAGTTTGGCTAGTATCCGACATGATAGCGCGACCTTCTCTGCTAGTGAGGTATTTTCTTTCATCTGACCTCCAAACGATAAACTGACGATCAATATTCAGTCGCCATTACATGTAAAGATGTGATCATGTCAAATCGCTAACCGCCGCTCGCCCTTCGAGCCCGCTCAGAGTCTGCCCTGAGTCTATCGAAGGGACGAACGGCTCAGCGGTGAAGTTAACGTGAATCATCCGCCGTTCGTGGTGAGCCCTCGACAACCTCGGGACTAAAGGCGCAGTACGAGAGAGCTCGCTCTGAGCGAAGTCGAAGAGTCGAACCAGGAACGGGTTTTGACACACAGTCTGCCGGTGAACTTGATCGCCTCGGTCAAATCACCACGGACTCCGGTGTGATTAACGCTAGAAAAATGACAGAATGAGGATAGCCGGCCGCGATATCCGCACGCTCAATGGATCGGTGACGGGATCGTTGCGACAAAACATATGAGCGACGTTATTGATGAAACACTGTTGGTGCAGCCCGCTCCGCGCAGGGTGCGGCTCGACCTCGTCGTGCAGCGGCTTATCTTGGTCGGAATGGTGGTCGGCGTCTGGTGGCTGTTATCCCTCTCGGTGCCGCATTACGTTCTGCCCGGGCCGAAACGTGTCTGGGAGGCGCTCCAGGTCATCGTCGCTAACGGCGACTTATGGAGCAATCTCGGCATTACGCTGTGGCGTGTTGCGGTCGGATTTGTGTTTGCGACTCTGATCGGACTGCCGTTCGGTATTGTGCTCGGAGCCAACAAGCGCGCCGGCGACTTCTTCGAGCCGATCCTTCCGGTCTTGAATACGGTCTCTTCGGCGATTTGGGCCATCTTCGCCATTATTTGGTTCGGGATTTCCAATGCTACCACCATTTTTGTCGTGTTCATGACCGCCATGCCTTTGATCATCACCAACGTCTGGCAGGGCACTCGGACAGTGAATGCCGATTTCATCGAGCTCGCTCAGGTGATGCGCATGCCGCACTGGAAGGTCATGACCAAAATCTATCTGCCGACGATACTTCCGTATTTCTTCTCCGGTGCGCGTCTCGCATTTGGTTTCGGTTGGCGCGTCTCACTGGTCGCCGAAACCATCGGATCGTCGAGCGGCGTCGGGTATCGTCTCCGCCAAGCCGCCGACTTGATCAGGACTGACCAAGTATTTGCTTGGACCTTAACGTTAGTGATCATGATGGCCACGATTGAAATGGGAATGTTGAAGCCGCTGGAAAACCATCTGTTTCGGTGGAGGAAAGATGCGGAAGCGCAGTGAACACAAGACAACTTAGGGTGATGGAGTATTGGAGCGATCGCTGTGCTCAATAAGACTGCCCTTCGACAAGCTGCTATCCCCGAATTACTCATGGACCGAGGAAAAACCGTCACACAATGTAAACCGAGAGGCAAGCCCTTCCGGCCGCGGTCAATAGGCCTCTACCTTGTCGGCCGCCACCCGATCCGCTCCAAAGGTGGTGGCTCCCACGGTGCGGGCCTGAGCGTAACCTCCACGTCCCCGTGCCCGCGGC
>DASQUN010000486.1:0-4173 GCA_035641275.1 Candidatus Udaeobacter sp.
CGGCACATGCACGACCCGCTGCACTCTTTTACCGTCCAGATAGTTCATGACCTTCGGATCCGCCAGTGCCTCGGTCTCAAGCTGCTCCGGCGTCACATCGGCAGGCACCGTGATCTTGCCCCGGACTTTTCCGTTGACCTGCACGACAATGAGCAGTGTCTCCTCTTCCAGCGCGTCATCCGAGTATTTAGGCCAGGAAATTTCTTCCAGACTGGTTTTATGCTCTAGCGACTGCCACAGCTCGCTCGCAACGTGGGGCACGAACGGATAGAGTAAGCTGATGATCGTTTCCAATCCAGCTTTGATCACAGGAGCGCTTCTATCAAGCCTGGAATCGTCTTGCGCCCTGGCGCTCAGGGCATTGAAGAGCTCCATAATAGCCGCAATCGCCGTATTGTAGTGAAATTTTTCTTCGATGTCTTCCGTGACCTTTTTGATGGTTCGATGAATGAGCCGGTACAAGTTCCTGAGATCGACAGAAAGTTCGTCTTTCGACCGTGCGGCGACCAAAGCGTCCCGATGCTGGAAAGTAAAACGCCACAAACGCGTAAGAAAACGATACGCTCCTTCCACGCCCTGGTCGCTCCACTCTAAATCCTTTTCTGGAGGACCCGCGAATAGTTCGAATAATCTTCCGGTGTCGGCGCCGTATTTCTCGCGGATCACGTCGTCGGAGACAACGTTGCCCTTCGATTTTGACATCTTGGCACCGTCCTTGACGACCATACCCTGAGATAGGAGCGCCTTGAAGGGCTCGTCCACGTTAACAACCCCGAGATCGCGCAGTACCTTGGTGTAAAACCGCGCATAGAGCAGGTGGAGCACGGCGTGCTCGATACCACCGATGTACTGATCCACCGGCATCCAGTACGCCGCTGCATGCGGCGCGACCATCCCTTCACTATAGAGGGGAGAGCAGTAGCGAAGGAAATACCAGGACGATTCTACAAAAGTGTCCATGGTATCGGTCTCGCGCCGCGCGTGGCCGCCGCAGCGCGGGCAAGCGGCGCTCATGAACGCCGGATGGCCGGTCAGCGGCGAACCTCCCTTGCCGCTGATTTGTACATCAAGCGGCAATACGACCGGGAGATTTTCTTCCCTTTCGGGCACGATGCCGCACGCGTCGCAGTAGACCACTGGGATCGGCGCGCCCCAGTAGCGCTGGCGGCTGATTCCCCAGTCGCGCAAGCGATAGTTGACCTTCCCTTCTCCGAAGCCGCGCTCGACCAGCCAATCGATCGCCCGCCGCTTCGCCTCGGCCACCGTGAGCCCATTGAGAAACCCGGAATTAATTTTGATGCCATCGCCGATGTACGCCTGCCCGCTCCAGTTCGCGGGTCGCTGGACAGTCTCGATGATGTCAAGCCCGTGCCTCTTCGCGAAATCCCAGTCTCGCTGGTCCTCACCGGGCACGGCCATAATCGCGCCGGTACCGTAAATCATGAGAACATAGTCCGCGATGAACAGCGCTATCTCCCTTCCATTGAAGGGATTGAGCACCCGTGCAGAGAGCCTGAGGCCGCGCTTCGGGCGATCTTCGGCCACGCGTTCCTGCTCCGATTGCTTGAGCACCTCGGCGCGGAAGCGTTCCACCTCGGCCTTCTCGGCGGCCGTCGTCACCAGCCGGTCCACCAACGGATGTTCAGGCGCGAGAACAGCGTAAGTCATGCCGAATGCAGTGTCAGGCCGTGTGGTAAACACGCGAACCGTCAGGTCGGGATCGTGGCCCACCACGGGAAGATCGAACTCCGCGCCCTCGCTTCGCCCGATCCAATTTTTCTGCATAGTGATTACGCGTTCGGGCCAGCCTTCGAGCCGATCGCACCAATCCAATAGCTCATCTGCATAGGCGGTGATCTTGAAGAACCAGCCGTCGATATCCCGCTTAATGACCTCCGACTCACAACGCCAACAACGCCCCCCCTCGACCTGCTCGTTAGCCAGAACCGTTTGGCATGACGGGCACCAGTTCACACTCGAGCGCTTGCGGTATGCCAGCCCGCGCTCGAGCATCCGGATAAAGATCAGCTGCTCCCACCGATAGTAGTCGGGGTCGCACGTGGCGATCTCACGGTCCCAATCGTAAGAGATGCCCATCTTCTTCAGCTGATCCCGCATATAAGCGATATTTTCCATCGTCCATTTGGCAGGGTGAATTCCACGTTCGATCGCAGCGTTCTCCGCAGGAAGCCCAAAGGCATCCCAGCCCATGGGGTGGAGCACGTTGTAGCCTCTCATCCTCTTAAAGCGGGCGACCACGTCGCCGATCGCATACACGCGGACGTGGCCCATGTGGATGCGCCCCGACGGATAGGGAAACATTTCGAGGACGTAATACTTCGGCTTTCCGATCTCTTCCGCTACCCGGAAGGTTTTATTTTCCGTCCAGATCCGTTGCCACTTTTGTTCTATAGCTTGCGGTTGATACCGTTGTTCCATGGAATGCTAGGCTTTCAGTGTGCTTGAGCGCGCGACATGATCCAGCACGCCGTTTATAAAAGTGGCCGAATCCGTTGTGCCAAAACGCTTGCCGATCTCGATCGCCTCGTCCAAGCTCACCTGGAGTGGAATGTCAGGGCAAAAAACAAGCTCAAAAGTCGCCATCCGCAGAATCATCAGATCCACCTTCGCCAGGCGCATCAGCTTCCAATGTTCCGTGGATTGTTCTATGAGTCGGTCGATCTGGGTTTGCTGGCTAATCACTCCCGACACCAAACGGCGGGCAAACTCCTTGGCTTGTGCGCTGCCTTCAAAATGATTCAAAAAGCGATCTACGGCAGCGCCGGACGCGTCGCCGGTCATCTCGATTTGATATAAAGCCTGAAGCGCCAACTCCCTGCCCTTGCGCCTACTTCCCATGTGAGCCGAACCAAGCATTGATAAGATCTTTGCGTTTTGTGCCTCGATACTTCTATGGCCGGGGGTTCACACCTGTTGGATTTGCCGAATGATCCTGACCATCTCAACGGCTGTCAGTGCTGCTTCGTATCCCTTGTTACTGTCCTTGGATCCGGAACGCTCCATGGCTTGCTGCACGTCATTCGTAGTTAGCACTCCAAAGCCGATGGGAAGTTGATATTTGCTGATGGCTTTGCCAATCCCTCGGGTCACAGCATCGGAAACATATTCGAAATGAGGCGTATCACCGCGAATCACCGCGCCTAAGCAAATCAGCGCGTCGTATTTTCCGCTGGCCGCCATTTGCTCGGCCGCTAATGGGATCTCGAAGGCTCCCGGAACGTGAACAATCGTAATGTTATCGTTTTCGCCGCCGTGACTCTTCAATCCATCCAGCGCCCCTTCGACCAGCTTTTCAGTAATGAAATGATTGAAGCGGCTAACAACAATGCCGATTTTCAGACCCCGCGCGTCGAGATTGCCTTCAATCGATTTGGCCATGGAAGTCGGGGCAAAACGAATCTAACGTCTGGCCGGCTTAGTTTCGAGATTAGACAGAAGATGGCCTAGCTTGCTTTGTTTGGTTCGGAGATAGTGAATATTGGTTTCCCGCGGCAGTACTTCCAACGGAACGCGTTCCGCGACTTTCAACCCATAGTTCTCCAGGCCGGCAATCTTGCGTGGATTGTTGGTCAACAAACGAACCTTTTCGACACCCAGGTCACGTAGCATCTGGGCGCCGATACCGTAGTCTCTCAGATCTTCCTTAAAGCCCAATTCGAGATTCGCTTCTACCGTATCTCGCCCCTGATCCTGCAAGGCATAGGCTCTAATCTTATTAGTAAGGCCAATGCCTCTGCCCTCCTGATGCATGTAAATCAAAATCCCTTTCCCCTGCTCGTCGATAAGTTTCAGGGATCGCCGTATCTGATCGCCGCAATCGCAACGCTCGGATCCGAAAACATCACCGGTCAGGCACTCGGAATGCATGCGAACCAGCACGCTTTCCGCGCCGCTTACATCCCCCTTCACGAGAGCCATATGTTCGGAAGCGTCAACTTCATTGCGGTAGACGATCGCTTGGTACATTCCTCCGTGGATCGTTGGGAATACTTCTTCGGCCACCCGTTTCACCAGGCTTTCATTGCGCAAGCGATAAGCAATTAGGTTTGCCACTGAAACAATCTTGAGCCCCTGCCGTTCAGCCAGGCGCTCCAAAGAAGGTAGCGGCGCGACCGAGCCATCCTCTTCTAAAATTTGGCAGATGACGCCGGC
>DASQUN010000487.1:0-4608 GCA_035641275.1 Candidatus Udaeobacter sp.
GGTCAACGACTTTTATTTCGGCACCGCGGGTTGGAATTACCCTATGGGCCATATCTCCTTCGTCGGCAAACTCGACGGCGAGACTCTCAAGGGCGGCGCGCCCGCGCTCACACCAGGTTGGACACTGGATCTCATGGCGAAGCACTCCCTCGACTTCTGGCTAACATCGGAAGATCTGCCGGATCCGAATAATCGCGTAACGGTCGATGCCAAAGGCGGCATCGTCCTGAGTTACAAGCCCAATAACGAGCAAGGTCACAAACGTTTAATCGCCAAATTGAAAGAGCTCATGCAGGAGCAAACTAAATGCAAAGTGCACGGCCACAACTGCCACGAAGGCTTGGTCGCTCGTAATTTGTTCGTCGGACAAAGAATACCGCTAGCGGGCGTAGCACACCAGGTCGGCACGGTCCGCTTTGGCAATGAACCGAAAAAAAGCGCTCTCGACGCCAACTGTAAAGCGCATGACCTGGACAATTTCTACGTCGTCGACGGGAGTTTCTTTGTCTCCAGCGGCGCGGTCAATCCGGCGCTGACGATCATGGCCAACGCGCTCCGCGTTGGAGAGCGCCTCATCGAAAGACTGGGCTGATGATTCGTTCTTGCGGTTCAACGCCGAAGATTAACTCCTCACCCCTGCCCTCTCCTCTCAGAGGAGAGGGAGATAATTTTTCTCCGCCTCGATCCCGAAACGAATTCTTCCCTCGCCCTTTCAGGGAGAGACTTTCTATGAACTTTGTCAATCCTTTTTTGAAAAATATTTTTATGCTGCTTCCTGACGCATCTTCTGAAGGGCTATGTTGGCCAGGTGCAATTTTTCGTCGTACGGTTTATGGTCGCGCCACATCACAAAGATAATCTTTAGCCACTTGGCGCCCAGAGCGCGCAGTGCCTCAGGATGCGTATGCCGTTGGGCCCGTTGTTGTCGGTAGTACAGCTTGGCCCACTCGCTGTGGTTAAGCGAGACAAAGGAAAACCAATACATCGCGTAGCGCAGATGTTTGTTACAAGCAAAACGAAACTGAACCACACGACTCTGGCCACTGGCTTTGGTCAGAGGCACCGCTCCGGCCTCGGCTTGAAGGTGGCGAAAAGATTCCCAGCGACCCTGGGCATCGCCGAGCTCAGCCCAGATCGCGGCCACCACGGTTCCGCTTTTTCCGCCCGGCAGCGTCTTGGCAATCTGAGCGGCCGGGCTAGAGGCGAAAAAACTCTCGACCTTGTGGTTGTAAGTCTTAACCGATTTAATCGCAGCTCTAAGCTGATCGATGAGAACCTCGAGCAACTGGGCTTTGGCTCTGACCACATGGTCGGGCACCGCAAGTTGCGGTTGGCTAAGCTTCTCCCACAACTCCTCAGAGCGCTGTTGGCTCAAATGATGCTGCTTTGTGGCAAAGCGCTTGAACTCTTTAGGTTTGAGCGCCTGCAGATGCGCAGGGGTCGGATAACGTGTCAAAAAGTCCAGAGCCACTTCTGTCTCGATGTCCTCAAAGGCTTCCAACGGCCGAACATAATATTCTTTGAGCGTGATGGTGAGCTGATTGAGCAAGCGTGCCTTATGGCGCCCCACCCGGCGCTGATCCCGACACAGCATCTTAAGCTCTTGGGCGTTCTCCGAACTCGGTCGCAGCGCTTTCAAGTGCGCCTGATCGGTTCTGAGAAACTCCGCCAACACATAGGCATCAAAGGCATCGCTCTTCGAGCCGCTCATGCGGTAGCGATCCCGGACTCGATCCAGCGCCTTGGGGTTTACCGGATAGACCTCCACGCCGTGGTCGAGCAGAAAATCCACCACTCGCCCGGCCGGCTTCTCAATGGCCGCCCAAAACTCAAATCCCTCGGCTCTTTTCTCCTCAAGCCAACGCCCGAACTCGGCCAGCCCTTCCACAGTCTCAGCCAGTTTCATTTCTTTGACCTTCTTGCCCTCCTGATCGCCGACATACACCTGGTGCAGTCGATCTCCCCAATCCACTCCCATGTAATATCGCTTCACCGTCTGTTGCTCCTCCTCTGTTATCGGATTCCGATCCCAATAGCTGTGAACGGAAAGTTAGCCTTATATCGGTCCTCCCGAAGGGGACTACTTTCTATTGAACCTTTAACTCCGTTCTCTTACTGGCTGGGACAGTCTCTCCCTGATCCTCGATGGAATTGGGTAGGGTTGGTCCTCAACCAGCAAGCTCTTGAAATCGGGCTCACATAAACATGAACTCCACTAGGTTAATCTGCAACGGTCCTAATATAAGGGCAAGGGTAAGGGCCGACGCAGCATAAATGCGCCCTTACCTCACTCCTCTCCCAGCGGGAGAAGAAGTAAATCCGCGGAAGTCAGTGAGACCTTGAATTTTCTCGAACCCGGGACGCGGGATTCGGAATGCTATTGAGCCAACTCCGCCGCGGCGCGGTGCATGACTCCGTACAGGTCAACGGAGGCAATGGCGCAATATTCTAGATTATAGCCCTCGCGAGTATCGGCATAGCCGTCTTCTAGAATGCGCTGCATGACCAGGCGATTAAAACTGCCGTGGCCCATGACGCCGTCTTCATGTTCCGCGAGATCGGCTTCTTCGTGCGTTGAGAAATAAATGGCTTGTTCCTTGGTTAAACCGTACTTCGTCGTGAGCGTTTTAAGCCACGATGCTGCCCAGTGGCCGATGGGCTCCTCGGTCAACATCGAAAACCACCACTCTGCCACGGTTCCTTCCCACATTAGTTGCCGCTTGAAGTCGAGGATGGCACGGCACTCGGGCAACATTGGCTCGCGCAGAATTGCTTCTTTCGTCAGCCCGAGTGCTTCGGCAGTTTGCAACATGACGAGCACATGGCCAGGCGGTTTAGGATGAATAAACTCGTCGGAAATTTTGGCGCCCAACGGCGCCATGAGATCCGGGTGACGCTTCAAGAAACCGATATGCTTGTGATAGGAAACTGCGACGAGCGTATTGATCTCGACGGTGAAGTTGCCCCAGTTCTTGAAGAAGAGCCTGATCGCCGACATCGGGAGAGTCCCTTCGAGAAACCTGCTCATGAAGGGACCTTGCGTCACGCGCTCTTGCCAGCGTTGAATGACTTTCGCGTTGAGCGTGTCGACGTAGGCCTTCGCATCTGCGGAGGCCATTTTGACCCCGAGTTTAGGTGTAATCGCGCTCATAGTTTTTGCTCCGTTGATTCAGTGCAAATAAGTCGGAGCCCTTCGACGAGCTCAGGGCGAGCGGACAAAGAAGAAATTTCAGAACATTCCGTTCGTGCTGAGCTTGTCGAAGCCGAACGGACTAGGTTCTGTAGAGGTTGTCGATGAAGCCGCTGTCATCGATGCGCCTAAGATAGTGGAAATCCCATAGCGACATCGGATCCGTCTTTTCCGCAACCTTGTCTTGCTCGATAGAAATTTCGTAGACATTGGCGATCGCCGGAATCGTCGCATAAGGCTTGGCCTGAAGGATCATTTTAAGATCGTCGTAGAGATGCGTGGCCGTCTCATCGTCGAGATCGCCTTCGGCTTTGTACTTTTCTTTGATGATCTTGATCGACTCGGCTCGATGGGTTTTGAAGTAGGCAATACCCTCGCAAATGCCGCGCAGGAATTTATCCACGATATCCGGGTGCTTTTCGACGAAGGGCAAGCCGCTGGAGCAGGTTGTGAACCACACCATCGGCAAGTACGGCACATCGATCACTTTGAGACCGGCGCGTTTCGACAGAATATCCGCGGGCGGTGTCACGAAGGCGGCGTCCGCTTCGCCATCACGCACGGCTTCCCAGTGAAATTTCTCGCCCTTGGCTTTTTCTAGTTTGCAGTCGTTGAGCAGGCCCGCCTGCTTAATGAACAGCCAGGTGTTGAGGCCGGGATGTTTGCCTTTGGTCGCAACTTTGTTGCCTTTGAGATCGGCCAGCTTATTGATGCCGGAGTCGGCTCGCACGACCATGCGGTGATTTAACAGACTGACGGTTTGGCCGAGATAAACCCATTTGTCGCCGGCTGCGCGAAGAGCGTAGGGGGTGAGATGGTTGCCGCCGACGAACTCGACGGTGCCGTTGGCGACGTTTTTGTGCGAATCTTCGGAAGTGATCTCGTAGTCATAATTGACTTCCAGGCCGTGCTTGGCCCACGAGCCGGAGTCGTGCACCACGTGCAGAAACGGCAAATGACTATCCGAACGATAGGGAAAGTTTACTTTGTCCATGATGTGATCCTCCTTTTTTGATTCTCCTTAGTCGAAGCAATCGTCGCCGTCAACCTGTTTAGTTTCCGTTAGGCATTCAGATTCAAACAAACCTGTTGTGGCCGCCCGCTCGAAAGGGCAGACACATAGCCCGCACTATTCACCGAAGAGGATCGAGCACCGAGCCTCTTCGGTCGCGGTCAATAGGTCTGTGCCTTGAGCAGACCTGCAATCAGAAGTGGTAGAACTCGTAGCGAGGGAAAATGAGCTTAGTGCCAAGGTCCATGAAGGTCGGCGTGGCTTTGTACTCCCGTGCCCGCTCTCTACGAGTCTCGCTCCTCGATCTACAATCCGTCCTCTCTTTTCCCTCGGAGTTTGATAATCCGGGATAGGTCTGGCCCCTACATGACGGACCGCGAAAGCACATTGAAAATTACGAAATCAC
>DASQUN010000488.1:0-4637 GCA_035641275.1 Candidatus Udaeobacter sp.
CACCTGCCAAAGTGGCCGATATCGGGCTCGGCGCTGCCGCGGTCGTGGAATACACGAAGGAGGGAGACAAAAACGTCGCAACCAAACTCGAATACAGGCCAGCTAAGGGCGGGGACTAAGCAGGATGAGTTTCGCTCGCAGAGGTCTTGCTCACACAGAAAGTTAGGAGGGATTAAATAATGAGAACGCTGTCAAAAGTTGCAAGTGGATTGGCTCTACTGCTCGCGCTTACCGTGGCGTGTCCAACGCTTGCCCAGGAGGAGAAGAAGGGAGAAAAGGGGGAAAAGGCGAAAGCTGAAAAGGTTTCCGGGGACATCGGTCTATTGGATACCGAGAAAAACTATATGATCGTTGTTACCAAAGAAGGTAAGCTGGTTACACTCGACATCAATCAGAAAACGAAAGTTACGGAACTTAAGGCGAGCGAAGCCAAAATGGCGGATATCGGACTGGGATCATCTGCGAGTGTGGAGTACACCAAAAAGGGTGACAAAAACATCCTCAGCAAAATCGAATTCACTCCCGCAAAAGGGGGCGATTAAACACCCCTGTTTCGAACCCGAAGCTAGACCTGCAGAGACGCCGTGAGTCGTATAGGGGGTTCCAAAAAGTAGCCGAATGCTCATTCCGGCCAAGGTGGCGACAGCTTAGTGCCCAGGCCGAATTCCAGGATTAAAAGAGTTCGGGATTCCGCTTTGGCGGGAAAGAATGGAAGCGCTCCGGCTTTCTCAGTGAACTCAGAGACGGGGACAAGCAGATTCAAGACTCAACATACAGCAAAAGGATAGATCAGAACCCCTCTTCTTCGAAATCGTTAATCACAAGCTTCCGGTAACCTCGTTCGTCTTCCAGGGTTTTCTGCCGTTTGCTTTCCTTTTCGTTTTCTTCCTGGCATTTGACGCACAAGCGAGTAAAGGGCAGGACTTTTAGTCGCCCTAATTGGATTTCACCCTCGCAGGCCTCACAAATACCATAGGTCTTGTCCTTGATACGCTGCAGGGCTTCATCTATGGCGAGAAGCTTCTCACGCTCGCGGTCATTGAGAATAAAGTTGATCTCACGATCTCTCTCGTCACTGGCCAAATCATAGGTATCGCGTCCTTCGTCTTTGAGACCCTCCGTCTCCCCTTTGACGCGGCCTTGCATTTCTCTAAGAAGCTGCTTCTTTGTATCTTCCAACGTTTCTGCAGCTTGCTTGAGGAAGTCTTTTCGCTGTTTTTTCTCTTTTTCGGGATCAGTTTTAGCCATGGAGTTTTTCACCAATTAAATCGTAGTCTAGAGCGCCAGTAATCCTCACATCGATCAGATCTCCGGGCTGGGCTAAAATTGTCTCGCCGGCTAAGTCATATGCCTTTACGAAAACAAGACCATCAACTTCTGGTGCATGCGCTTGCGTTCGACCGGCCAGCTCTCCGGAGTCCGAATCAGTACCATCGATCATAACTCGCTGAATCGCTCCAATCAAGGCCCGGTTCTTTTTTTGTGAAATGCCCGATTGGAGCTCCATGACTTCCTGCCAACGCCTTTCCTTCTCTTCTTCCGCTAGCTTGCCGTCCATCTTGGCGGCCGGCGTTCCTTCCTCCTCAGAGTACTTAAACACGCCTAAGCGTTCAAATTTCATCTCTTCGACGAAATCCAAAAGCTCGGCGAATTCTTCATCGGTTTCGCCGGGAAATCCGACAATCAATGACGTGCGCAATGTCAGTCCCGGAATGGCCTCTCGAAGTCTAGTCACCGCCTCTCGCACTGCGCTTCCGCTTTTCCCTCTTCTCATCCGGCGCAATATCCGAGGGCTGATATGCTGGAAGGGGATATCGATGTATTTGCAAATGTTGCCACTCTCGCGAATCAGATCAAGCAGGGCCTTATCGAGAAAGTTCGGATAGGCATAGAGAAGCCGAATCCATGCAAGACCGGGAATCTCGACCATTTGCCGAAGCAAGCCGTAGAGCGTCGTACCGTCCCTTCGGTCCCTGCCGTAGGCTGTCAGATCTTGAGCAATGAGATTGATCTCCTTGACTCCCTCTTTGGCGAGAAGGGTAGCCTCCATGACGACGGAATCAATCGATCGGCTGCGATGCGGGCCTCGCAACTGGGGAATGATGCAGAATGCACATTTATGATCGCAGCCTTCGGAGACTTTGACGAACGCGGTATAAGATGGCGTGGTCCTGAGTCGCGGTGAAGCGTGGTCGTATAGGTAGCTTGGAATCCCAATGTACTGTCTTCGGCGAGTCTCTTCATGTTCACGGAGGATCTCTACGATCCGTGGAACTTCGCCCGTTCCGATCAGGAGATCCACTTCAGGCAACTCTTTGGCTAGCTCTGCCGAATAGCGCTGCGAAAGACAGCCTGCGACCACGAGCTTGCTAATTTTTCTTTCTTCTTTGAGCCGAGCGACTTCCAGAATCGCATCGATCGATTCCGTTTTAGCCGCTTCGATGAAACCGCAGGTATTGACCAAGACGATGTCTGCCTCGGCGGGTTCCTGAACCATTTCATACTGGTCCTTCTGCAACAGCCCCGCCATCACTTCTGAATCCACGAGATTGCGCGCGCAGCCCAGGCTGACAATGCTGAATTTTTGCTTTCCGAAACTCATTGGCCCAATTCGACGACGTCAACGTCTTTAGGTACTTCGAGTTGGAAAATCGAATCCTTAATCCCTACTCCCTTGCGCATTTCGGAGAATCGGATGGTTGTCAGATTGCTGGCCGCGTCGCGCACGCTGATCCATAGAATATCGGATGAGGCTTTACTGACACCTACAAGAATTTCGCTAAAACCGCCAGCCTCTCCTCTAGGTTCCAGGCGCAATACATGCTGGGTTTCCTCAGTGGCTTTGAGCACGGCGTTGAAATCCTTTTTTAGATTACCGATCCCCAGCATAAAGGAAAGTGGAATGTCGGAGCGGAAAGCGTTTTTGAGAGGGCTTTTGATAATCTGATTCTGCTCCGGCTGATAGAAGTAGAGATGCTTTCCATCGGCAAGCACGAACTGCCCCTTCGGCTCATCGTAGCGCCAAAACATCTTGCCAGGACGCTTGAACGACACTTGCCCCCAGGCTTTGAGGTTACGGTTGAGTGTTTTCACTTCTGTTTCTTGACGAAAATTAGCGACGAAATCGGCCGTTGTTTCGTAGCTTTTCTGCAGGCTGTCAACGATCGCATCAGCGCTTTTACCCTCGGCCGCTAAACCCCGATCCGCAGAAAGCAGAAAAATAACAAACAGCAAGCCGCACAGCTTTCCGAGTTCTCTTTTATGCCTCGATCTTTCTCGCATACACTTCCCGTGGCTTGGCGCCATCCGCCGGTCCGACCACACCGTCTCGTTCCATTCGCTCGATCATCCGAGCCGCCCGATTGTATCCTACCCTCAATCGTCGCTGAATCATAGAGATCGAAGCTTGCTGGGTTTCAGTTACGATTGCAACCGCCTGATCGTACATCTCATCATACTCTTCGTCAGCTCCCGCGGCTTCAAGATCTTTTTTGACCTCGAAGACGTCAGCCCGGTAGTTGGGACGCCCCTGCTGTTTGATAAATTCCATGACCTTTCGAACTTCTTGGTCGGACACAAAGGCGCCATGGACCCGTGTGAGGCGCGCCGTTCCCGGTGGGAGGTATAACAGATCGCCGCTGCCTAACAATTTTTCCGCGCCAATGGAATCCAGAATCGTACGAGAATCGACTCTCGAGGTTACCTGAAAAGAAACGCGGGCGGGGAAATTGGCCTTGATCAATCCGGTAATGACATCGACGGACGGACGTTGGGTGGCAAGAATCAAATGAATGCCGGCCGCCCGAGCCTTCTGAGCCAACCGTGTGATATACTCTTCAATATCTCTGCCTACTGTCATCATTAAATCTGCTAGCTCGTCAATGATGATCACAATTCGAGGAAGCTTCTCGTGGACCAGGGGTGCCTCTTCGTCGAGATGGCCTCCAATACCGGAAGTCTCTTCGGCGACCTGGGGGTCGGTCAGTTCGATAAAGGCCTTCCTAGCCGTGCGCTCGCGTTCCAAAGTCCGATTGTAATTGTCGATGTTGCGCGCTCCCTTGTCTCTCATTAGACGATAACGACGGTCCATCTCGTCCATGGCCCAGAAGAGTGCCGCCGCCGCCTTTTTGGGATCCGTGACGACCGGGACGAGCAAATTGGGTATATCTTCATAGACCGTCAGTTCAAGCATTTTGGGATCGACCATGATGAATTTGACGTCCTGGGGATTGGATTTGAACAAGATGCTCAGGATCATGGCATTGATCGAAACCGATTTTCCGGTGCCGGTGGCGCCGGCCACCAAGAGATGGGGCATCCGCGCAAGGTCAGTAACGAAAGGAGTGCCGCTGATGTCTTTGCCAAGCGCCAGGGTGATTTTGGAATCGGCGCTTTGATAAGCTCCGCTCTCGATGAGTTCTCTGAGAAAGACAGTTTCACGCCGGGGATTAGGTATTTCGATGCCGACCACCGATTCTCCCGGAATAGGGGCCAAAATGCGTACGCTAACAGCGCGCAAGGCCATGGCGAGGTCGTCCGCCAACAGGACGATTCGACGCACTTTGACACCCGGGGCCGGTTTGAACTCATACATCGTGATCACCGGTCCCGGCCGCACGGCGACGACTTCCCCTTCA
>DASQUN010000489.1:0-4181 GCA_035641275.1 Candidatus Udaeobacter sp.
ACGCTTGAAGAGCGCGAGCGGCAAGATCGACGTCTTGGCACTTGATATCATCCGCGACCGCGAGCGCGGCGTCCCGCGATACAACGAATTTCGCCGGCAGTACGGGCTCAAGCAGCTCACCAGCTTCGACGATTTTATCGATCCGCAACTGCCGAAGAATTCGCCGGCGCGGGCCGAGCAACAGCGCCTCGCCAGCATGCTGCGCGAGCTTTACGGCCAGCATACGTGCGATGCCTCGAAGCGCATCACCACCGCGCAGGCGAATGATGGCGGCGCCAAGGTCAACGACTGTCTCGGCCATTCGAACGGCAGCTTAGTGGATAACATCGAAGATGTGGATACGGTGGTTGGCTGGCTGGCGGAGTTCGCCCGGCCGCATGGCTTCGCGATTTCCGAAACTCAGTTTCAAGTGTTCATCCTGAACGCGTCGCGGCGGCTTTACAGCGATCGCTTTTTCACGTCGAGCTTTCGCCCGGAATTTTACACCGACCTGGGGGTGAAGTGGGTAAACGAAAATGGTCCCGATGGGAAGGTCGCGGAGAAACTCAAATCCAACGGTCATGAAACGGAAGTCTCTCCTCTCAAGCGCATCCTCCTGAGAACGATTCCAGAGCTCGCGCCCGAGCTCGAACACGTCGTTAACGTGTTCGACCCCTGGGCGCGGGATCGCGGCCAGTATTATTCACTCCAGTGGAAGCCGCGACCAGGCGCAGAGTCAGACGCGGCATTCACCGAGCCATGAGCCCGCGGTTTGCGCCACGCTATTTGCCAACCGCCCTCTTTAAAGCTGCTTTGTTCGCGCCGAACCGCTGGTAACGTATGGCGCGCCGGGCGCTCTTCGCCTTAAATTTGATCTTCATGCGTTGTTCGGCTTCCGCGTCGCCTTTGCGTGAGAACGTTTCGTGATCTCCTGTCTGAGGATTGAAAAATCCAACGTAGCCGCCGGGGTTAACACCGAAGGATCTGAGGGTCTTGCCATCATGGATCCGGCCGAGAAAATCGTTCCGGCCTCCCAGCTCCTCGCTTCCGGTAAAATAGAGCGGCAGGACAAAATTGGATAAACCGATGCCATCGATTTCATACGTTTCGGCTTGGACCGCGTCACACATCTCGTACCAATGAAACACATCCTGCTTTGGATTTGCGGGATGCGGCCCGGCGACCAGCAAATTCACTTCGGGGTCGCCGACCAGTTCGAGCGCTTCGTGGGATAAGGTGACCGTCCAACTTTCGCCGAGGCTCTTCGAGAGCTCGGTAAAGACAAAGCCAAAAGGGATGCCGCGGTTGTTTCTGTCGTGGTAGCCCAAAGCATTGGCCACATTGACATTATCCCATAGATAGAGCACCGCCTCCCCGCGCATGTCCGATGGTGCTTGCGGCTTGGGCTTGGCGCCGGCCTTCCCTTCGAGCCTGAGCGTCGCGCCCAGGCTCCAATAGGGCTCGAAGTCCTGCTCGACCTGGCGGTTAATGGCGCGAATGGCGCGCTGCACCTCCTCGTCGCTGAGCTTGCCGTTGGTGTGATTGATAACGGAAATAATCATAAGCCTGCCTCCTTGGTTTGTTTATGAAACACTGCTCCAATGTTTGGGATACAATTCGATTTGATTTCATAGAATGCTAATGTCTGGTCTCAGAAATTCATTGAAAGTATTCGGCAGCCTGTTTCGTCATTCCCCTAAAGTGGTGCTCAGCAAGCCTTCCGGACGCGGCCGCTCGGTCTCTGCCTCAATGGCCACCCTGCCAAGCAATTCGCCCCTTTATCTTGCATTGGCCAAAATGACTTCGGCGGCCTTCTCGCCGATCATGTAGACCGCGCTCACGATGAAAAAACCCGGAATCCGCGGAAAGACTGAAGCATCGACGACACGCAAACCCTCTGTGCCGTGCACGCGAAAGTCGCTCGTCAGCACTCCGCCATTCTCTCGGGGGCCGATGGGACAGCTGCACGAAGCGTGGTGGCCCCAGGCGTTGTTGCGCACAAACTCACGGATCTCAGCGTCTGATTGGACCTGCTCACCGGGTAGTTCTTCCTCCGCAATCAGCTTTCGTCTTTTGAGCTCGGTCGTCATGGCGCGCACGAATTTGACGCCTTCGACGACCGATTCGAGATCCTCTCCCCGTCTGTCACAGCCCTCGTTAAAATAGCGGAAATTGATCTCTGGCGGATCACGCGGGTCCGCGGAGCGAAGAGTCACTGTACCGGCATTGTTGGTCGTGTGCCCTTTCAAGATAACCCAGCTGAGATAATTATGATCGCGCGCAACCGTTTTCGAGTACCCGGGAAAGTACCCTTGAAATTGCGCCAGCAACCCAAGGCAAAAAAGATCGGGAACGGAGCGACCGGCCTGGGATTTTTTAACGATGACGAGGGCCGCTCCATTGGTCGTGTAGACGCCACTTTTGCTTCCGACCCAATCGCGGAACTGCGGATCATTTTTGTCAAACTTGGCTCCGGCCAATGCCTTCCAATCCTCTTTCATTCGGTTCACGACGCTAACCTCATAGCGGTCCTGGAGATTCTTGCCCACACCCGGAAGGTCCACCCGCAGTTTTATGCCGTGCCGTTCCAGTTCTTGTCTTGGGCCGATACCGGACAACATGAGGAGCTGCGGTGTGTTGAACGCTCCACCGCATAGAATCGTCTCCCTTGAAGCGGACGCCTGACGTTTCTCCCCCGAGTCGCGGCTCGGATTAGCGTGGGCGCGGTACAGACGCTCCCCCTTAAGATATTCCACGCCGGTGGCACGGTTCCGGTTATCGAAGCGAAGCCGGGTGACCAACGCATTGAGCTCGACGTTGAGTTTTTCGGGGTATTGCCGGGCGACATCCAAGATGCGCTCCCGGCTTCCGACGCGAACATGCGCTCGCGTGGTGAGAGGCGCGTAACGGATGCCGAACGAATTCGACTTAACCAACCGCCAGTCGTTAGGATCGTGTTGCGCTTTGATGAGCCATTTGACCTGCTGCAGTGGATCTCCCATCGCATCGAACGCGCTCAGAGCCGATTGAATCATGACGTCCATGATGCCCCGATCGCCAAGCGCCAGCATGGGGTCGGTCCGCTCCGTCGGCAGCCAACCGCCGAAACCGTGACGGGTCGGGTTGATGCGGAGGAGCTTGGCAAGCCAGCGATAGGGCGGCCGGTGCCGACACTCTTCCAGGCGCTCGAAGTATCTGCGCATGCTGCTCGCTCTCCAGGAGGGATCGCCGGTGAGATCAGCGACGTAATTCCAATCCGCATTGTGCGGATAGACTAGGATCATGGCGTTGTGTGCCGTGCAGCCTCCCAAGGTACCCGCCCTCGGATAAAGTATGCCATCGCGTTCGACGGTGAATTTGGGGTCTTTCTTCTGCTGCTCGTCACTGCCATAGTGCCGCACGAAGAAATCCCACTTCAACCCCGGATTTTCCGACGCGAAACCGTGGAAGGCAGGAACCTGGTAGTCTTCGGGTAATCTGGCTCCAGATATCTGGAGGGGATCCCCGCCTGCCTCGAGGAGAAGAACTCTATGCCCCGCCTCGGCGAGCCGCGCCGCCACCGTGCCGCCGCCGGCCCCCGAACCGACGATAATGTACTCATACTCTGGAAGCCGGACGCTTTCCGCAGTCATTCTTCGTGGCCTTCCTTCGGAAAATACCCTAACGGGGTACTCAAAAAGATCTCAGAGGCGAGGCGCGCGAAGAATCGAGTAGGGGCACGGCATGCCGTGCCCCTACTATCCTCCACGTTATAACAGGGCGATTGAGCGTACTCGGCATACTCAGGGCAATCGATTAACATATGGGTCTTTTTCACCAGCCTGCTAGTGTCCCGTCCCAGAAGCTTGCTGCATAATTCCCGCGTCATTCCATCTGAAAATCTCCCCTTCCCCTCTTTTTCAAAGAGGGGTTAGAATGCTACGGAGAAAATTCCCCCTTTGAACAAAGGGGGACAAAGGGGGATTTGTGTTCAACTTGAGCTGCTGCCACCGTTTGGACTTTATTAAACGAACTTCTGAGACACCACACTCTAGAAGGTTTTTAGAAACTCGATTAGCGCCCGCTTGTCTTCGTCGCTCAATGCGGCTTCCTCTTTGAAAAGGCTGGTGCCGAAATAGTGGCCTTTGTTGACGACGTAGTCCGGACACTTACTGGCACCGATGAGCCTGCGGATCAGATCCGGGTCCTTGAATACTTTGGCC
>DASQUN010000490.1:0-3935 GCA_035641275.1 Candidatus Udaeobacter sp.
GTCGTGGTGGGCGCCGACCCGAAGGAAGGCAAAGGCAGAGGCGTCGTGACGACGGCCAACTACATCGCGCGTCGGTTCGGCATCCACTCGGCCCTGCCCATTTCGCGCGCGTGGCGGCTCGCGGAAGCCGCGCGCCGGAGAGGCGAACCCGGGACGGTCTTTATCCGTCCAAACTTCAAAGTGTACGGCGAGGTGTCAGACCGGATCATGCAGATCTTCGAACGCTCTGCGGACTCTTTTGAAGAGGCGAGCATCGACGAGGCTTATCTCGACGTTTCGTCGCGCGGAAACTTTGAGGCCGCGGTAGAGCGCATGACAGCGCTTAAATCGTTGATTCGGGAACAAGAGGGGCTTGGCTGTTCCGTTGGCATTGGCCCGAACAAGCTCATCGCCAAGATCGCCTCCGGCTACATGAAGCCTGATGGGCTTACACTTGTGACCCCTGAGCTGGTTCTGGATTTTCTAAGTCCGCTTCCCATCCGGGTGATCCCCGGCATCGGCCCAAAGGGAGGAGGCTTCCTCCACGATCAGAACATCCACACCGTCAAGGATCTGCAAGTGATCTCCGAGGCCAAACTGATAGAGTGGTTCGGCAAGTGGGGACAGCGCCTGTTTGAAAAAGCCCGCGGCATCGATGATTCGGCAGTTTCGAACGAGTGGACACGAAAGTCAGTCGGAGAACAAGAAACCTTCGAGCAGGACAGTCGAAGCCCTGCCTTTGTTACGGAGCGGCTCTATAGTATGGCCGATCGGGTCATCGCCAAGCTCCGCGAAAAAAAGTTCGCAGGTTTTCGCACGATAACCCTCACGGTGCGCTTCTCCGACTTTGAAACCAAAAATCGCTCTCACAGCATTAAGAACGGCATCGCGCTCGATAATGACGGAGAGGCGCTCCGGCATCTCAAAGGGGAGGCCCTGGCGCTTCTCCTGCCGTTCTTCGATGCGCGGGAAAACCCGCGAGGAAAGGCGATTCGGCTCGTCGGCTTGCGGATCGAGAAACTTTTGTGAAAGTTCGGCGGCGAATGCCTCGGTTCGCGTAGGTAAATTCTCTTCCTTTAGCATCGCTCATTCACCGTTGGAGTTGTGTAGCCCCTCGAGTCTGGTGGCACGCGCAAGGTTCAGCCTCCGGATCGTTTTGGCATGAGGCCGGCTAGGATCAGATGCGCCGGTAGGTAAACGCAGATCGGGATCGCAACTAAGAGCAGCGCCAAATACAACCCGGGGCGGATTTTTTGTTGCGGCGGATCGCCAAGGCCGAAGACCCAGTTGACGTTGTCGGAAGGCTTTGTGAAAAAAAAGCAAAGCAGCAGAACCGCCCAGGAGAAAACCGTCTGCATGATCCACGCGCGCGAATCGTATCCCAGCGTGTAGACCAACCAAACGAAAAAAACCGGCAGGACAACATGAAACAGCGATAGAGCGCGCAGAAACAGCGGCTTGTCGGACCGAAACATGTACGCCGCAATCCCAATGACCTGCTTGCCCGTCGCCAGTCGCACGACGAAATCGATCACCCATGCCAGCTCCAGAATGAGGACCGAAACCGCCTGCATGCTGGCCAGCAATGGATTTTCCAGCCAGAGCGCCACCAGTCCGATGAGCAGCGCCAGATCTGAGAACCAGAGAAAATTCGCCAGCCCATAGTACCGCCAGTAAGTCGGCACCAGCACGCAGACAAAGAGCGAGTAGAGAAGTTTGACCGAAAACGGAACCACTTGTCCGGCGCAAAGATTGGTTCGAATCCAACCCAGCCTAACGGAATAATATTTAGGGCTGCCTCTTTCGGCGGCAGGGCGGTGGATGATCGACCGTTCCTACGACAAACCTATCGACCATACGCGAGCGCCTGCCGCTTCTGCTGTTCTTGCTTGATCGCGGGTCCAAAAATGCGCTCAAAGAAACCTTCGCTGACGAGCTGGTCGATCAGGCTATTGTCGATCGACTTGGTGAAATCGAAATGCTTTAAGTACGGCTGATCCTGGCGTTGTCTCTCGATCACGCCTTCCACCGAGCCTTTGAGCACGTACGGCACCGATTCGAACATGCGGCTCTTGGCAAACAAGTTGTAGACTCGACCCGCATCTTCCGTATCCTTGGCGCCTCCATATTTGATCATGACCTGCATGGCAAAGGACCGGTCGTCGTAGAAGCGCTTGATCGCCTCGGCGTGCGCCTTGATGAAGCCCTCTCCAACCATCCGTGTGGTCAGCACGGTATCTCTGCGAAAGAGATAATAGGTGGAAACATAGATGTCGTCGTGATCAGAAAGCTGCGCAAGCACGGGGAATCCGGCAGCCTCGAGCCTAAAATAAGAAGGGGCCGTAATCAGCGTCGCGTCAATCTGCCCCGTATGCAGGCTTGCGGCGCGCGCGGCCGCGTCCGCTCCCACCGATAGCCACTGAACGTCCTTGGGATTGATCCCGTGCTTCCTGAGGAGGCTCAACGTGAAATGATAGGGCGGATCGCCCACGCGCCCGACGCCGATGCGCTTGCCGGCAAGCTGATTGACCTGATTGATGTTCTTGGCCGCGACCAACGCAAAGCTTCCTTTGTTCAGGTAACTTCCCACGAGGACCAGCGAAGGATCTTTCGATGCTGACAGCAGCGCCGGGTCAGCGCCGGCGGAGGTCATGGCGGCGTTGCCGCTGATGACGGCTGCGATCGGGGCTGGATGGACGCCGAACACCAGCTCAACGTCGAGGCCGTATTTGCGGTAATAACCTCCATCCTTAGCCATCCACATGGGCCAAGAGGCCCCGCTCCTTGCGCCGTAAAGCGCGCTGACTCTTTGTAACTTGGCCGGAGGCGAAGGTTGAGCCGATGCGGCTTTCAGAGCCGGTCCCGATAACCCCGTCGTGGCAACGATTAGCCAAAGGGCGCGAAATCGCACGGTCCTTCCTGGCGCGAATCGGAGGACGTTATGCCGGATGCCGCTCGCTCGGCCGCTCATGGCGCTCCTTTTTCCAACTCCAGCAGTTGCCGCCATGACGCGCTGGCCGGCAAAACACCCTTGACCGCTCTGAGACGGGAAAAATCATTGAGTTTTGCGTCTCTGACGATATGCGGCGGCTCCCGCTCCTCCTGGACGGCCCTTGCCGCTTGCAGCAAGACTTTGCGTAACGCGATGATCGTCTTATCGCTATAACCCAGGTGCTCCTTCGTTCGATCGTAAATCGGCCCCATGCTTTCCGTTGCGCAGCCATCCTGTTCAGCGGGAATGACGGACTCGATACCTGAATAACTGCACGTCTTTTGCAGCTGTCGATCCTGGAGGTAGTTATTGCTCGCGTTGCGAATTCTCCGGTAAGCAGAATCGATCCAACTTCGCGCTTTCGCCCTTTCGTGTTCTGAGAAGGGAGTATCGCGCATGGTCAAGATGTAAAACCAGGTGCTTGTGTCATCTATCGGGATCCAAAAGCGGAAAGCTCGGCTGTCGTTCGCTTCAAAGTTAGCGGTGGCGGGACCTGGAACGATGCTGAACGACGGCATGATAAAAGGGCTGATGCGCACGTAACTCTTATCGTCTGCCAATTTTCGCATCGATATGGCGCGCATCCCGTACTCCGTCTCCTCGGCGTCGAGTGTGGGAGCCCCGTCGCGATTGAGCCGGGCAAGATCGGCTAAGTTGTTGCCATGCAGAAAGGTCGTATGGGAGGAATCGAAATCTCCTTCGATTCCCTGCAGGTAGCTGCAATCGAGATACGACTTGACGACGTGCATGCGATCTTCCGGAAGGCTAACCCATTCGTACCCGGGAAATAGAGGTATCTTCTCCCGGGCCCCCATATAGGTGAAAACGATGCCGGCGACTTCTCGAC
The DNA here is from genome assembly GCA_035641275.1 of Candidatus Udaeobacter sp. Taxonomy (GTDB): domain Bacteria; phylum Desulfobacterota; class Binatia; order UBA9968; family UBA9968; genus DASQUN01. The sequence continues at coordinate 3,819 of DASQUN010000490.1, forward strand.
AAGGGTAAGCTCGGTGCTGGATCTTTTTCTTGAAATCGCTATCGGCAGGCTCGGCGGGCGTGTCCAAGACATTGCCTTCGACGTCGTACTTCCAGCCATGATAGATGCACCTGAGAC
>DASQUN010000491.1:0-7898 GCA_035641275.1 Candidatus Udaeobacter sp.
TTCGGGGGGCCGTAAGGCCGGTTCAAAAGCAGGCATAATGCCGCGCCCTTCCGAGATGATCTTACGGATCTGCCCGGTGCTTTTTCGTTGGACCGTGTCCCTGAAATCCGCCAGCCGAAGAGGCAGTGAAGCCGCAGCCGGTCCATCCCCGCGCCCTGATACGCCATGACAACCGAGGCATCGCTCGGCATAAAGCCGATCCATCCGTTCGTTGCGACCGCACCCAGCCACTGGGATAAAAAACGCCACCAGGATCAGGATTTCCACCCGACGCATTCACCTATGCCTAGCACATGCATCAGGTCCTTCCAAGAATCCACTGGTATTGTTTGACACGAACATAAAATTCGTGTTACGCAGTGAAGCTGAGAATCATATGGCTCAGTTATCCAGGTTCGGCGTCTCGCTCGAGGACGATCTACTCGAAGCCTTTGACAAGAGTATCGATACACAGGGGTATCAGAATCGTTCGGAAGCGATCCGGGACTTGATTCGCGATCATCTGATCCAGAAGAAGGTCGGCAAGGGAACCGAAGAAGTGGTCGGAGTAATTAGCCTATTGTATGATCACCGCACGCACCATCTGAGCGACGTCCTAGCGGACATGCAGCACAGGGCAAACGTAGCCGTGAACGCGAGTCTTCATATTCATCTCGACGTTCATAATTGCCTTGAAGTCATAGTCGTACGCGGCACTGCCGGCAAGGTACACGAAGTTGCAGGCAAACTCATTTCTACTAAAGGAGTCCAAAACGGCCGCCTAATTACAACCACCACTGACATCAAGCACTAAATTTTTTTGTCTATGGGTAACACGAATTGAAATTTGATGATACAAAGAAGAATATGTCACGAAGTGCTTCGGCATGAATAATCCTCATGATCACCACGGCACCGGGAACCACTCACACGGGCGCCCCGGTTCACGCGCCGCATTAACGCTGATCAGCCTGGCCCACAGTATCAACCACGGCCAGTCGGCGCTCAAGCCGCTTGTCTATCCACTTGTCCTGCGAGAGCTCGGCTTCGGTTACGCCGAACTTGGTATCATGCTGGGCGTCGCCAGCGCCGTCGGAGGCTTGCTCCAGTTCGTTGCGGGCGCTCTGGGTAGACTCATTAAACGTCATCTGCTACTGGGACTCGGCAACGCGTCGGTGGGCATTTGTTTCTTTCTGGTGGCGCTCGCACAGAGCTTTCCCCAGTTCTTTGTTTGGACGGTTATGTCGCGAGTCGGCGGCGCGGCTCAGCATCCGGTCGGCAGCGCGCTCTTATCCCATCACTTTCAACGCAAACAATTAGGCACCGCGCTGGCAGCGCACTTCACCGCGGGAAACATCGGCACCGCTCTGATACCCCTGTTTGCCGCCGTGCTGATCAGCCTCTGGGGCTGGCGGGTCACGACGATTCTTTTTGCAATTCCGGCGGTCATTATCGGTTTGGCGATGTGCGCCTTTCTGCAGGACCCCAGAGAAACAGGAGAAACGGGGAATCGCCCGAAGGCCTCCATCTGGCAGGACAGCAGGTTTGCCATCCAGAACTCGAATCTCCGCTGGATTCTTTTGGCGGCGGTGGTGGCAGCTGGTGGTTCGGGACACGGAGTCGTTTCGACTTTCCTCCCACTCTACCTCAGCCACAACCTGGGCATGGAGACCCCAACTGTGGGCGTTGTTTTCACAGTGCTTATGATCGGAAGTATCGCCGGTCCGCTTTTAGGCGGCCGCCTGGCCGACCGCTTTCATCCGCAAAAGGTACTGCTGGGAGCCTACGCGATGGCCGCTTTGACAACGATTCTATTTCCATGGGCGGGCACCAACATTGTCTCCATTTCAATTGCGGCCTTGGTTCTAGGAGCCAGTGCTTTTGGAACCCACCCCTTACTTCAGACGATGGTGGTTCAGGTCACCGATGATCGCACACGAGACATGGGATTTGCCTGGTTCTACACAGCCACCTTCATGGCCGGCGCCATTTGGTCGCCGGCCGTAGGGTACATTGCGGAACTTCTCGGACTGACCGCAGTCTTCGGCGCGATGGCAGCCTCATTCGTTTTGGCCAGCGTTTGCGTCCTGCTCGGTCAACTGCACGCTATTCCGCAAACTCATTTGTCCACCAGTGACTCGTGGAGTCACGGCTGAAAATTTTTTGTATTGTGGTGTTACGAAATTGACATTCGTATTACCTCGGTGATTGGATCATGATCCACCCTGGCGCTTTTTTCTACATAGCTCTCCTAGCCTTGGCAGGGTTGGATATCGGCAGCCGGGCCAACGCCGGAGAGCCGGTCGAGGTTTACGTCTGGGGCCATCAACCCACCTCGGCCGCAACCGAGCAAACAAGGTGGCAGAGAGACTTAGAGCTGCGTTCATCAAATACGCCGAGCGACGCGCTGCGACTTACGCCCGGACTGATTATCGGCCAACATCACGGCGGCGGCAAAGCCGACCAGATTCTATTCCGCGGCTTCGATTCCGATCACGGCACGGACTTCGCCGTTTTCATCGATGGCATCCCGGTAAACATGGTGAGCCATGCGCACGGCCAGGGCTATGCCGATATGCATTGGCTTATTCCGGAAACCGTTGACCGGGTTGAAATCTACAAAGGTCCCTACTTCGCCCATCTCGGCGACTTCGCCACCTCCGGCGCGATGAACATCATCACCAAACGGCGAGACACGGACAGCACGATCACCCTGAGCGGCGGCAGCTATAACACGCAGCGCTACGTTGGCATTTTTTCACCGCCCGAAGGAACGATTTTGCGTCCTTATATCGCTGGCGAGGTTTACCATAACGACGGGCCGTTCAAGAGCGAAAACAATTACAATCGATACAACATTCTCGCCAAGCTTGGGCTGCTCTCGACGACGAATTCGAATGTGAGCTTTCTGGGCACGTTTTTTAAGACCGCCTGGGACGCGTCCGGAGAGGTACCGGCAAGGACCGTTCGCAGTCGAGAGATCGGACGATTTGGTTCTTTCGATCCCACCGAGGGTGGAGAATCGGAACGACAAAATCTCAGCCTCATCTACAGCTACACGGATGCTAACCAGAGCTTCAACGCTCAGACTTGGGTTTCCTGGTATCAACTGCAACTCTGGTCCAACTTCACGTTGTTTTTAAACGACGAGGTGAACGGCGACGGCATCGAGCAGAGAGATAAGCGATTCCTGGCCGGAAACAACATCAACTACCGGCGGAATTTCAATCTCTGGGGCCTGCCGATGGAAACCTTCGGCGGCTTTCAAAGCCGCTTCGATCATGTTCGTGTCGGCCTATTCAACCAGACCAACCGGCAGCGTCGGGAAACCATCAAGAATAATTATGTCGACCAAACCAATCTGGGCTGGTTCGTGCAGCAAGAGATCCGTCCCAACTCCTGGTTGAGAACCCAGATCGGCGCCCGCATGGACAACTTCTGGTACGACGTCGATCAGATCGGCCAAGTCGCCGAACCGATCTCGAGCGAAGGTTCCGCGACGATTGTGAACCCCAAGCTCAATTTCATCTTCACCCCTTTCACCGCCGGCAATGTCGCCAAAGGAACCAATCTGTTTCTCAATTTCGGTGGCGGCTTTCACAGCAATGACGCGCGTGTGTTCGTCCAGGATCCCACGAAAGAAATCCCCCGGTTTTGGGGTGGCGAGCTCGGCTCCAAGACCCGGCTCTTTGATCGCTTGGACGTGACGCTTGCCTATTGGCGCTCCTATCTCGAAAGCGAATTGGTATTCGTCGCCGACGAGGGCGGCTTTGAGCCCAGCGGCGCCAGCCGCCGCCACGGCGTGGAGAGCGAGTTTCGCTATGATGTTCTTCCGTGGCTAACCTACGATCTCGATCTTTCGTATACCTGGGCCAAGTTTGTGAATGGCGACAAAGTTCCTTTGGCGCCGCGTTTTCTCGCCTTCACGGGTATAACCGCGCGTCATGACTCAGGCCTTCGGGGCCGCTTGCAGATGCGCCACATCGGGCGGCGCTACGGCGTCGAGGACGGGAGCATCATGACCCCGTCCTCGACGATCTTCGATCTGTTTCTGAAGTATCTGGCAGCGTTACGAGTTCTTTGTGGAGTTCCAAAACCTGGCAAACAAGAAATGGCGTTCGGCGGAACATGTGTTTGAGTCGAGACTTCCGACCGAACCCTCCGGCGTCGCGACTCTCGACTCCCATTTCACGCCCGGCGATCCTTTCACCACAAAAGCGGGCGTGACGATTCACTTTTGGTAAGTCTCTTGAGAAAACAGGCTAGTATGATTCGATTGACGACTCATCGGCTGTTTAGAAGAGTCATGAAGGATTTGTCCTTAAGCTTTTCATTGCTGGGGTCCTCGCTGGTCCATGTGCTGATCCTGGTTCTCGTCTCAACTTCTGTGGCCGGCAGGAGCGGCTTGACTCCACCCGATCTAATTCCTGTCAGGCTCCTTGAGATACCGCCAGAGGCATCCGCCTCTCAAAAAGAAGAAAAGGCGCCTGTGCAACAGGAACCGGTGCCGCCTCATAGAATGAAGACGGCTAACCAACAGAAGGCAGTCACCAAGCGCGAAGCCATAGAAAGGGATCGGCTCTCTCCTCCACCCATGCCCGCCGTGAGGCAAGGACCGCCTCCCGAAACAAAGCCGTCTTTGTCGGCTCCTGCCGAACAAATGCCTATGATACCTCCACGCGCAGAGGTCGAAGAGGGCGGCAGCGAAGCGGGATCCGGCAACATTTTTGCGCAGGCAGATTTTACGGTGGCCTTGGGAAAGGGATCACACGCGGGCGGCGGTACGGGCGCTTCCGGTTTGGGGCGCGATTCGGGCGCACCGGGTCTGCCGGCCAACACAGGACCGCTGAGAACCAATCGGGAAGCCAAGCCGTTACAAACGGTGCGCGCTTCCTATCCGCCGATGGCGCTGCGCCTGGGACTTGAGGGTGATGTGGCACTGAGAATTGAGATCGATACGGAAGGCAAGGTGACGAAAGCGGATGTCATCAAGAGTGCGGGCGCCGCCTTCGATGAAGAAGCTCTCAAAGCAGTCAAGCAATCGCGCTTCGAGCCTGCCCGAAAGGACGGACTGAACGTGCCGGCTGAGTTTACCTACATATACCGTTTTCGGTTGGCAAAATAGATTTGGAGCCAAAAAAGCGACCGCAAGGACGTTACTAATGTCAAACGATTCGCATTCATCCCAACATCACGATCATCACCATTGGCGCTCTCCTGATTGCGCCTCTATGTCGGCGGAACGTCAGGAAGCAAAAAGACCGGCAATAGCCGTTTCGCCTTCTTCGGCGGATTCAAGCGCAATCAAGAGCCTATGCATCGCACGCTGATTTTGCTCTTAATGTTGTCGTGGCTTTTCATCGCCATTGGCTGTCGCCAGAGCCAACAAAGCTCTCGGGATGCCGCCCCGCAGAAGCTTAAAGTCCTCACCACGGTTGCTCCCATTACCAGCATTGTGGAAAACGTCGCCGGGGATAAGGTTGATCTGACCGGCATTATTCCCGAAGGCATCAATTCTCACACCTTCGAGCCGGTTCCATCGGACAGCAAGCTCCTTTCGCGCGCTGACTTGATCATTTTGAACGGCCTGGATCTCGAGACGCCTACGTTGAATCTGGCTCAGGCCAATTTGAAAAAAGGTGCCTCCATTTTTTCCCTCGGTGACAAGACAATCAAAGAAGCGGAGTATATTTTTGATTTTAGTTTTCCAAAAGGAGAAGGTCATCCGAACCCTCACCTATGGCTTAATGCTGAATATGCGGCGCGCTATGCAACTCTGGTGCGCGACCAACTGGTGCGTCTCGACCCGAAGAACAAAACGGCGTATGAGCAGAATAGCGCGCAATTTCTCAAGAGACTGGAAGCGCTTGACCAAGCCATTCGGGACGCAACCAAGACGATCCCCGAGAACAACCGGCGATTACTCACCTATCATGACTCCTGGCCTTATTTCGCCCGTCGCTATGGGTTTCAAGTCATCGGAGCCGTCCAGCCGTCCGATTTTTCCGATCCGAGCCCGCGGGAAGTTGCCCGGCTGATTGAGCAAATACGCAAAGAGAAAGTGCCGGCGGTGTTCGGTTCGGAGGTTTTTCCGAGCCCGGTCTTGGCGCAGATCGCGAGAGAAGCCAAAAGCCGCTACATTGACAAACTGAGAGACGATGAATTACCGGGCGAGCCCGGTCACCCAAAGCATTCGTATGTCGGGATGATGGTTGAAAACATGACGATCATGGTCGAGGCGCTAGGTGGCTCAGTAGACGCCCTAAAGGAAGTCGATCCTACCCCCGTCGCTGGTGCACATGCCGACTACAGGAGAAAGAACTGACGCGGCCGGATCTGCGGGGTCAGGATTCGAGATCTGTTGAACCGAGTTTGAGAATCCAAACCTGAAGGGATTTTATGAACGATCACGATCATCCGTCTGTACATCTACAGGGTAGTCTCCATCCCCATGGAATTGAAGAGCCCCACCGTTTCACCGGTGTTCCGCTGGTTGAGCTTTCGGAAGCCAGCGCTAGCTACGGAACTACTCCGGCGCTTCAAAGCGTCTCGTTGAAAGTTTGGCCGGGACAGTTCATGGCCGTCGTGGGGCCCAACGGCGGAGGAAAAACGACGCTGCTGCGTACGATTCTCGGCATGATCCCTGTGACAGCAGGAAAGGTTCTTTTGCGCGGCCAACCCTTGCGTCGATCTTCGATGGATCGAATCGGTTACGTTCCGCAGCTCGAAACCATCGATTGGAACTTTCCCATCACCGTCGAAGAAGTCATCTCCATGGGCTTTTTTACCAAGAACCGTTGGCTGGGCAGACTTCGTAGCGAAGAGCGGCGCAAGCTGCAGGACATCATGGCGCGATTGAATCTGCGCGGTCTCGGGAATCGACATATCCGCGAACTTTCCGGCGGCCAGCAGCAGGCGGTGTTTCTTGGGCGCGCGCTGCTCGGCGATCCGGAGCTGATACTACTGGATGAGCCCGCTGCCGGACTGGATATCCGTTCTCGCGACGACGTGATTCATTTCCTCCACGAGATCAACCATCACGGCGTGGCCATCATCATCACCGCTCACGACCTAAACTGGGTCGCCGCGCATCTTCCCTGGGCCATGTGCCTCAACCGGCGGCTGATTGCCGAAGGTCGACCGCAAGAGATTTTCAACGCCAACGTTCTCAAAGAGACCTACAGTGGAGAAATGGTCGTGTTTCACCACGACGGAATGGTCATGATCGGCGAACGGCCGCACGCGCCGCACCCCTAGCCATGTCTCTTTGGCTGCCGTTCGAGTACCAGTTCTTTCGCAACGGCTTTCTTGCCGCGGTGGTCATCGGCACCCTCTGCGGCTTCATCGGCGTTTACGTCGTCCTGCGCCGCATGAGCTATATCGGCCATGGACTTTCCCATGCGATCTTCGGCGGCGCGGTGCTGAGTTACGTCATGAACATCAACTTTTTTCTGGGCGGCGGCCTGTGGGCTCTTCTCGCCGGCCTGATGATTCATTTGATCAGCCACCGCAGATGGGTAGGCGCGGACGCCGCCATCGGGGTGGTGACGACTTCCAGTTTCGCCCTCGGGGTGGCTATTGTTTCAACCCACCGGAGCTTCACGCGCAATATCGAAGCCGCGCTTTTCGGCAATATTCTCGGCATTACTCAGCGAGACGTCTGGACCGTCCTGTTCATCTCTTTAACTGTGTTCGGTGCGCTATTGGCGATCCGGAGGCAACTTCTCTTCGCCACCTTCGACCCTGAAGTGGCTTCCGCTTACGGCGTTTCAACCGGCAAGATCGACCTACTGTTCGTTATTCTCCTCGCCGTCACCGTGCTCGCCTCGACCCAAATTCTCGGCGTCACGTTAGTCGCCGCGGCCATGGTGATCCCCCCCGTGATCGCGCGCTATCTAACGCAAAAATTCCACAGCTTA